>JAHOYU010000259.1 GCA_019038625.1 Candidatus Latescibacterota bacterium
ATCCCGTTGAGTGTAGCGTACAAAGTCGTAGTCTTACCGCTCCCGGTAGGACCTGTGACCAGGACTACTCCGTTACTCAACCCCGCTATCTCACGGTAGTCGTCAATCACTTCACCGTCAAAGCCGAGGTCATCCAGCTTCACCCTTACGGATTTTAGATCCAGTATTCTGAGCACTATCTTCTCACCATAGACCACGGGGTATGTCGAGACTCTGAAATCGATCTTTCGCTTTTCTATCGACTGGTGGATCTTGCCATCCTGCGGCACTCTCCGCTGACCGATATCCATCTTTGCCATGTACTTGATCCTCGTACTGATAGCGGCATGGTGTCCGTAATCCACTTTTGAAATATCCTGTAATACACCGTCTATCCTGTATCTTATCCTGACAAGATCAGATTCAGGCTCGATGTGTATATCACTGGCTCCCTTCAGGACCGCGTCACTGAAGATAGAATCGACAAGCTTTATTATCGGCCTGTCATCGACTTCAGCATCCGAATTCCCTGTTTCATCCGCCGGATCATTGCTCCCATCACTTCCTGTATCTATAGCGAGTTCATCCATGAACTCATCAAGCCGGTTCTTCTCCCCCCAGAACGAATCTATAGCGTTCAACACATCACTTTCACTTGCCAGTACCGGCTCGATAATCTTTCCTGTTATCCCCTGCATTTTCTCGATTGCGAAGATATCGAACGGATCGACCATCGCGATGGTGATGACATCTTCTATCTCGAACATTGGGATTATCCTGTATTTACGAGCTGTGTCTTCCTCGATCATTTCGGCTATGGCTGAATCGATATCATAATGTGCAAGCTCTATCGAAGGTATATCAAGACCGTCTCCGATGTACTTGTTGATCTTCTGCTGATTGGAAAAACCCAACCGGACCAGCACCTCACCAAGGTTCTCCCCTGAGCCCTCCCTCTCCTGACGTGCCTGCTCAAGCTGGCTTGTAGTAATAACTCCCCTCTCTACCAGATCTTCGCCCAGTTTTTCAAGAAATACCGATATTACTTTCGATTCCATCTATCTGTCACCTCGTCCCGAGCACGGAAACATCGCCTGTGATCTCAGTCTTGAATCTGGGAGTGATGAATATCGTCAGTTCGGTCTTGTTCGTTTCCTTACTCCTCCTGCTGAACAGATATTTCAGAATAGGGATGTCGCCAAGTATCGGAATTTTTACGACTGATTCTATTATGCTCTCACTCAGCATACCGCCGATAATAAGAGAAGATCCGTTCTTCACGACGACATGACTCGTCGTCTGCTTAGTGCTGATTATCGGGATCTCGTCACCGTTACTCACCGTCCTCCATTCCTTCACTGAACTGACTTCCACCAGGATATCTATAATCACATATTCATCAGATCTTACATGTGGCGTGACATAGAGCTTGATCCCGACATCCTCGAACTGGACACTCGTGGTTGTAATCCCCGCAGTTGCCTGACCGAACGTCTGTTGATAGGCAACTTTTTCTCCGACAAGGATCCTCGATTCCCGCCCATCCATCGCAACTATTCTTGGAGCCGACAGAATATTAGTCTTTCTTTCTCTCCCCACAATATCGATGAGAGCATCTACGTCACCGTTATAGATGTTCAGAAGAAGTCCCGAAGTCCCAAGGCCGACATCAATCAATCCTTCAGCTGATATTTCATTGCCGATCGACGAGGACATCAGCTCCCAGTTCACACCTCCCTGGATATCATCACCGAGAGTGACCTCGACGATCCTCGATTCAATAAGAACCTGTGGTGTCGAAGCTCCTATACCCGCCATACCTTCAGGAGATTCGATCACTCTTATCACTTCACCTTCCCTTATATATGAAAACCCGCACGATCTGACGATCGAAGACAGGGCCTCTTCCAGACTGACATCATCCAACCTTGCTGATACCTTTCCCGTGATCTTGGTTCCTGAAACAATATTCAATCCCGATATCCCTGCCAACATTCTCAAAGCAATCTGAATATCGGTGTCGGCGAATTCGACCGATACCTTCTTCGCCCATCGCGAATCGAAGTCCTCCTTGATATCGAGTTCTCCCGATTGCCCCTGACTATAAGAAATTCCTGCTACCATCTGAATCATGATGACAGCCAATAGCACCGATATTCTTTTCATTATTTCTCTCCGTTAATTATCAGGATCTCCCGACTGCCATTTTCTGACTCTACGATTACGCGACCGATCTCGATACTTATGACTCTGTATCCATCGATCACATCGCCTGTTCCGACTTCTATTCTCCCGAATATTGCAATTGCCCTATTCCCCGACACCGCAGTGCCGGTGAGGATCAGCGGTATCGATTCCCTTTCGCTTTTGCTTGCAATCCCGGGTCCGGTACCTGTCCCAGCTCTTATTGTAACAAGAGGCTTGAAAATGTCCCTTTTCCATTGTCTCTCTGCTGGTCGCCTGACTTCCGCAAGCAGGCTGTCGAGTCCACATATAAGTGATCTCAATTCCACGAGTATTCGGGAATTTGAACTTCCATCTTCAGATTCCTGCATCTTCAGAAGTTCTTTTACATTGAATTCCTGCCCTGCTGCCGAAGATGTAATGATCCCAACAAATGTCGATAGAATAAAGATTTTTATTGCGCATGATCTCACGTCTGTATCAGCTCCATCATAAGTTGTCTGGACGTATATATCCGGTGATCACCAGACTCGCGACAACGACACCTGTTCTGAATTCATCCGATCTGATCTCGAATCTGTCTACTCGAACTAGCCTTTCCATATCTTCTATACTCTTAAGAAACTCTCCCAGTTTTTCGAATCGGCATCTGATGTCTACCAGGATCTGAATCGTCGAGAATCCCTTACAAATATCTATATCGCCTGATTTCATGGATACAATCTCGAACTCGTCGGCTTTTGCTATTTGACAGATAGTATTCAGAAAGTCGCCTTGTTCAGCGGCTATCGGTATCTTGTTGAGAAGGATTTCATGAGGGCTCCGGAATTTCTCCCAGAGTGTATCTACATCAGAGGCCAGGGACATCTCTCCCTGCTTTTGGGGCAGATCTACAGTAACAAGCAGGTGGGTCTGTTCTTCCAGCCTCTCGCATCTATTCTTCAACACCCTGATCCTTCTTGCTCCGGGAGAATGTTCCGCGAACATAAATACAATCACGAGAACGGCGACAACGATCAGAGCTATCGATATTTTCCTCACTACTACTTTGTCTGAGACGAGTCTCATGACCCCACCTCGCCAATCACCAGAAACCTGTAGACGGTCCTTTCCCCATAGACTTCTTGCACACTTCCGGCTAATACGACCTTCTGCAAGAGTTTATAATCCTCAATAAACCCAACAAAATCCGCGATGCTTCCCTGTGAAAAAGACCTGCCTTCTATTTCAAACATTTTCACCTTCGACACTGTCTTGTCTTTGAGTTTTCTGCGATCATCATAGACTTCAAGTTTTTCAAACCACATTTCTTTTCCAGCATTTTCCACCATATCAGCAATTACCGATGACCAGATGATACTGGTATTCCGGTGATCGGTGACGATCTCCCTAATCACTTCCAGTTCTGATTTTCGATCGCTTATTTTCTCGATGGACCCTATGATCTCCAGAATCGCCATCTGTTGCCCCGTAAGTGCCTCAAGATCTCTTTCGCTTTCCATTATCCTGCCAGCATAGTTGTTGATCGTCCTCTCCTGCATCAGATGTACTGCGACCAACCCTGTGATCAAAGCAAGAGTCATAGGAACAATAGCCCGGCTCAGCGTCCATTGGATCAGGAACCTGGTTTCAGCTGGAATAAGGTTTATCTGTTTTGTCGTTGCGATCATCGCATTGCCAATCCCAGTGCTATTGTGAATGAACCGACCTGAAGTTCTTTCCCATCTATCTGCAGGCCTGAAAGATCCTCGATCCTTATCACGTTTGCTTTATTACCCGTTTTCATACTGATAAATCTGTCGAGATTCGGGATGCAGGATGTCTCACCCGAAATAAGAATCAGATCCGGATCGTTTTCGATCCCATATTGCGCCTTATAGAATTCATATGATCTCTTCATGTCAGCCAGCATTCTATCGACCGGTCTCTCAATGGCCGAGTAGACATTAAACTCCCTGGATGTAGGATCTACACTTTCACCTTCAAGGACTTTTTCATCAAAACCAAGGTCCATCAGTAGATTTTCTGCTTCATCAAGCTCACAGCCCGACAGCACGGCTATAGAAGTCACAATGTCCCTTTTCCCATTTTCGATCCTTCTCGACATTCTCAATGTGCCCTCACTTATTACCAGCATAGAGGTCCATCTGTATTCGATATCCAACAGAGTCACAGTCTTTGTCATCCACTCGGGATTCTGCTTAACAAGCCTGTGAAGCGCGGTGGACCTAGTCTCGATGACTTCAGGGATCAGCCCGGCGTCTCTGATGATCGACACGATCCTGTCGACGGAATCTTTTCTCGTGATTGCGAGATGGACCTCGCATTTCTCCCTCTGAGAAGAATCTGCGCATATATAGTCATAGGTAGCTTCTTCGACAGGATAATTAATATGTTTGGGGATTTCCCATTTCACATATTCACCCATCTTGTTTCCGGCAGAAAAGGGAAGTTCAACAAACCGTTCCGTAAGGTCCTTATGCGGAACAATCGTAACTACCTTCTTCGTGTGGATATTGTTTTCCAATACCAGCTTTTTCAGCAAACCACCCTCCAACTGGTCGAGACCAGGATCATCCTGACCATCCCACTCACTTATCGCATGACTGAGGACCTTCTTTGTCCCGTTGACCCTCTCCATCTCTATAAGTTTCACTGCTCGAGGACTGATATCCAATCCCAGCATCGTATTTCTTGACTTAAGGAGCCTCACTCCCTGAACCATCCTTCCCGTATCTATCTGTAACTCCTGCAAAATACAGACAACTGATATTCCGCAGTCTCTGGTTCTATCCCTATTTCTCTTCTGATCTGGATTTCCATGGATACACGGCCATCCTGAGAATATCCGGTAGTTCCAGCATCTACCGAGAATGATCCACTGATATAATCGACTTCTTCACGAGCATATGAAGGTACATATTCACCGGGGGACGCGCCCACCGACCTGAACAGATAAACGCTTCCATCATCCGGCCCAAAATAATATCTTATCGAATCACCTGAGACTGCTGTCCTGTAGAACCTGATTGTCGAACCATCGGGGCTTACCCACGGACGAAACTCGGATTGAGTTGCGACTGCCTGGCGTATCTCATCAGACATCGCTGCCAGCACTTTCCGGCCAACATTGTTTACACTTGCCTTCTCCTGTGTCAACCAGACCGAGGAAAGGAGATCTACTATGACCGGGAATGATGTAAGAGATATAATTCCCAGTATCGTCACCCCTATCATCAGTTCCACCAGAGTCATTCCCCTGTTCATCTACAACACTCCCGGTTGCTACGAGTCGATCGTATTTTTTCAAGCAGCTATTCAGCAATATGAGTGAACAGAGAGCAGACGATACTCTGTCCCTTTCTCACCGAAACTCTAACCTCTACCAGTGTCGGGGCTCCCTCATCTAATTTTAGGACAGAGACATCCCTCTTCCATTCAAGATCTCCATCTGCCGTCCAGTCCTGAGGCTGGATCCCGGTGCCTGCCTGGATCGCTACCTCCATTTTCCCTTCAGCCAGCTTGACCGCATCCGTCAGCTGATCATCTCCACTTGCGGCAGTCAGGATGCTTGACTGCATCACCGAGAAGAAATAGGCGATCAGACCGAGGATCGCGATCGTAATGATCAATTCAATAAGTGAAAACCCGGTTTCTTTGGCTCGATTTATTCCGCTCCGGTCATTCCCTTTTCTATTCTCCCAAAGTCCATACGTTGTCATCCTTGTCCCCTCAGTTCCCACCATCTGCCCGCAAAACTTGTCTCTCCCTCTCCTCCGCCTCCAGGCGCAGTCAATCCCATCGGCATGGAAGCAGGCAGATACGACTGGTTCTCACTGATATTGCATCTCTCTCCTATTTCGCCCGACGAGAACTCCTCCGTCCATATCGCTCCGTTGAACGTCACACGGTCGGACACACTGACCCTGTCACCCGCGTAGATCAGTCCGTTGAATTCTGACCTCTCTTCGAGCGTACACCTGAACGGAGTCAGTATCGTGCCGTTAGCAACAGCATTGGCTCCGATTGTCACAGTTCCTGTCGAGGAATAAAGGACATTCCCGCTTCTGCCAGTCGTGTCACCTATTCTTGTACTCGTTCCGTTTATACTTATGTTTCCACCGGCGATTATGAATATATCGTCTTCCACTGTGCAATGATGCGATATCGAAATGTTTCCGCTGACGACGAGGACTGAATATGAACCTTCCTTTGTCAGGTCACCATGATGTTTCAACGACAAAGACCCGTCTATGAATACAGTATCTCCCAGTTCCGTATCTCCCCAGTTCAATGGGCCTGACAGGCCCGTATCGGCAGCTCTCGCGATAAGAGCATCATAAATCGACGTGGCGAAGACCGGAGGGGATGGTACCGGGTCGAGTTCCGTATGATCCAGCGGAGAACCATCCGCGTAATATGCGCTCCCCCCGGGACCGACGAAGATCTCGAGATACGCTGGATCTGTTCCGGTCGGGGTCATGATCATAAAGTCTCCTCTGCAGAACACCGAACCACTCAAAGTTGCCCTGGATCCGATCGACAGCCCACCATTCGAGATCTGGTATAGCAAGTACTCCGTCGAAGCTGAACCTGAGACTATCCCGACCGCGACATCCCTTTCGAGACCATTCACAGACCCTCTTCCATAGATGACTTCCGCGCTGTCAGCCGAAAGATAGTAAGCCGATACACCGGACTCGAACGAGACGCTCCTCGCGTCTATCACTCCGAAATCCTGTTCTGGAGGCCCATATAGCTTCCCGGAATATTTCAATTCCCAGAACGAATCATTGACACCAGCCTCCGCGAGATAGAGAGCTCTGGCTCTTTCCAGCTCTACGACCCCCGAAACGGCACTTTGTCCGATCATCACCTGTACAGACAAAGCAATAGTCCCGAAGACTGCCAGCACGATTATAAGAGTTACCAGAGCGACTCCCCTGTTATCGAGAGTCATCATGGTCATGGATCGATTACCTCCCTATGGACTACTCACCGCTGTATTGTGATCAGTCACACTGCACGAGACCGTAAAGGTGCTGTCGGTTGTCTTTGTGTAACTTATTGTCCCAGTTGTCGAACATAAGGGTATCTGCGCGTTCATGAACATCGATGTCGTAAGATTATCGGGAAGGACACCCTTGTGTTTTGCATAATAAATACTAACTGACGACCGTATGGTGGCCTGGGCAGCCTGACAGGCGTTGATCTCGGCGCTATCAGTCATATTCATGTATGCTGGAACTGTGACAGCGGCGATGAGGCCAAGTATCACGATCACTATGACCAGTTCTATCAGAGTCCAGCCTCCGTTATTCTTTTTTCTTCTCATTTACATTTCTCCTTTTATATCCAAAGTGTTTCAGGTGGATGTCAAATTTTTCTACATTCCACCTCCCTTTGCAACTTTCATCATCTGCATCATCGGTGTTATAAGCGACAGGTACATGAAAGCGATCACAAAACCCATCACTCCGATCAGTATCGGCTCGATGGCCGTCGTAAGGCGTGATATCGCGTAGGTGATCTCCTTCTCGTAATACTCACAGAGCTTCAGAAGCATATCGTCCATATTCCCCGATTCCTCACCGATAGAGAACATATGTACGACCAGTGGAGGAAACTCTCCGCTCTCCTCGAATGCGTCAGCGATCGTCGCTCCATCCGATATCCTCATCCTTGCGTCGAGTACAGCAGCTTCAATAACTTTATTGCCAGGTGATCTGGACGAGATCCGGAGGCTTCTTTCCACTGGGACTCCACTGCTGTTAAGCGCCTGGTATGTATGAGTGAATGTTGATATCGAAGTCTTTCTGAGAAGTTTTCCGAAAAGCGGAAGGCGAAGCTTCAACCTGTCCAGAAATAGTTTTCCCTTCTCGCGCCCGGAGAGCCACTTGACGTAAAGACAAAACGAGGCCATTCCCATAACAAGATAGACTAGATTGGCTTTTACAAATTCGCTGATGGCTATAATTGCCCGCGTCGTGAGCGGAAGGGTAATGTTGGCCGAGTCGAAGATCTTCACAAATGTGGGGAATACAGCTACGAGGAGAAACGTAATACCCATTACCGAGGCAATGACCAGAATCAGGGGATAAGCTACGGCCGATTTTACACTCTCCCGCCTCTCGTTCTCAGTTTCCTCGAGATTTGCGAGTTTCTCAAATACTTCCGCAAGCATTCCCGATGCTTCTCCGGCTTCGACCATCGAAATGTAGGCATCTGAAAATGCGTCCCGCCTCCGGGACAACGCCTCTGAGACTGCAGACCCTCCTTCTATGCTTCTTTTGAGAGACTGAGCCATATCGACCAGCCCTTTGTCCTCAGTTTGTCTCGATATGAGAGTCAGTGCAGAATTTATTGGGATTCCGGCCTGAAGAAGGGAAGCCATCTGTCTGGTGAATATTATCCTTGATTTTCTGCCTACCCTGTACGCTGAAAAACCTGTCCTTTCAAGTAGTTTTCTGAATCCAAACGATTTTTTTTCCGTTACCGAAGATACGAAGTATCCCATTGCGGATAGTTTATTAAGCAGGTGAATACGATCGGGGAATTCCATTTCCCCACTGACTTCGACACCATGAGAATCCATAGCCTTGTAATGGTAAACACTCATGACCTATCCTTCGACTGCTCCGACTTCGTTAAGAAGCTCCTCCATTTTTTCGACAAGAACCTCGATTTTGAAAGGTTTGGCCATGTATGCATTCGCACCACTGGTCATACCGATCTTCTGGTCGTCTTCAAGGGACCTTGTCGTCAACATAATGACCGGAATATTTTTGAACCTCTTGTCGAACTTGAGCAACCTGCAGATCTTGAACCCATTCATCGAGGGAAGCATCACATCCAGTATCAGAATATCCGGAACGATGTCTTTAGCCGTTTTCAGGCCTTCGAGGCCATCATCTCTGACGGTCACGTCGAAATCCCTCTTTCCAAGTTCGATCCTTAACAGCTCCGAGACAAGCCTGCTATCCTCGACCACAAGCACCTTCTTCATGATTCCTCCAGCAATCCCGGGGGTCACCCCCGTCTCTATCCTGTTATCATCCTGGCTGGCAATATCTATCCACTAATTACAGGAAACATATATCCATGCATGCATCTCCCTCTCATTGGAGTTGCTGCTATCCATTCTTTTCGGAAATGAATCGGATTAGTTGAGCAAAATGTTACTAAAGTCCCTGAAAGCAACTGAATTATTTCAGCGTCTCAGTCCTCTTGAGGTTGAAATCGCGGTAGAAACCTACGGATTCAAAGATGTCCTTGGGAATAGCGGGCTCACCGTTCACTATCAATTTTGCCATGTTGAGACCTACTCCCGGCCCAAGCATGAATCCCTGTCCACACATTCCGACAGAGAGATACAGTCCCTTGATTTCCCGGACATAGTCGAGAATGATTATTCCGTCCGGGGTCATCGGATACAATCCCCTCCATACGCGCCTTACAAGCATATTTTTCAGCCTTGGGATAAGTTCTATAAGTCTTCTCGCTATGACTGGCATGAACTCCGAAGTAACTGCCCTGTCGGTCCCTGTTATAGATTCTATCGGAGTATAACAGAAGATTACCTGCCCCCTGTCGTTCTGTCCGAAATAAAAATTCGCCGTGCGTCGTTCGGGACCAGGCCTGATATCGACTATTAAGGGCTTGAAGAACCTTTCCATGGGAGCCGATATCCCTGCTTCATGGCTTTCGGGGATAACAGGTATATCCAGACCGGCCATTTTCCCGATCTCTTGGCCATACGCACCAGCCGCGTTTACCACGACATCGGAGTGGTACTCTCCGATCGAGGTCTTTACTCCCCTTATCGATCCTCTTTCGATCAGGAGCTCCGTCACCGGTTCATTGAATCTGAAATACACCCCATTATTTTTCGCTTCCTGCCAGAATGCAGCGGCCGACATCAGGGGTGAGACCTGCCCGTCGCCCGGAGAATATGTACCACCTCGCAGATTATCCCTGTTTATTCCAGGAACCAGTTCGATGATCCTTTCCGCGCCGACCCAGTCGATATCAAGTCCGAACTTCTTTTGAACTGGAAGCAGCCCTTTCAAGGCACTCTCGTCGGCCTCTCTATAAATGGGAAAACAGTATCCTCCTCCGATCCAGCCTATATCGGTACCATGCTTTTCCTCCCAGCTTGAGAATATCTCCAGGCTTTGAAGGCAGAGAGATATCTTGGCGGGGTCACTGTGTGTAGCCCTGACTCCCCCTATAGCAGCCTTGTTCTGTCCCTGTCCAGGGGAGGGATAGCTGTCGAGGACCAGAACGCTTAAACCCTCGAGAGCCAGGAAATAGGCTAAAGGGAGGCCGACGCTTCCAGCTCCGATTATTATCGCGTCGAAGTTTTTTCTCCGTTCCATGTCTTTCGTCCTTATTCGTCCGACAGATGAGCGAAAGCCGACAGCGGCACCTCAGAAACGAACGGCCGGTTGGTCGGAAGAGTGACTTTCGAGATATCCACTCCTTCGCTTCGATATAACCTGAGTATCAATTCCGTACAGGTCTTCCCCCCACATGCTCCCATTCCCGTCCTGATCGTCGCTTTCAGAATATTCATATCTATGACTCCGGTTCTGATCTCTTTCCTTATCTCGCCTGCTGTTATCCTCTCGCATCTACATACGATCGTGTCGTCAGGTATGGATTCTTCCAGCCCTGCGCCTTCATATCCGTCTTCGATATCGAGTATTTTGAATCCGGCCACTTCGCAGGATTCCTTTTCCGGGACTTCCAGTGAGACAAGTTTTCTCTTCTTATCGAAAGGAGAATTCCTGATCATGACGACTTCCCCATTACCCACAGGATCACCATCCATATCTACCGTCATCACGACAGAACCCTCTTTAAAGTTTTCTAAATCGATCTCGAAGGGAATTGTAACAAGGGAAGTACACTTTACATCATCGTATCCCGGCCTGACCAGTGTGATCGCCAGAGCGGGACAGGCATCGACACATTTCAGGCATCCGGTGCATTCTCCACCAAAAATCGGCAGACCCATGATCGACTCACCGGGAATAGTTATCGAGCATTTTGAACATGAATCGACACATGGATTGCAGGGTATCTCTTCTACACACCTGATAATCGGAAACACCTTCATGTCTCTTTTTTCCGACTTGAATGGTATTGCCCGCCCAGGTTTGCTTCTTAGTATTTCCTGAGTCTTTCCCCATTCGATCGGTATATCGATTTCGTGACCAAGATCTTTTGCTATCTTCCTGCCTGTGATCCTCCCACTGAATATTGCCGCAGACGCTTCAGCGATCTCTTCCGAATCACCGCAGTTGTATCTTTTCATTCCGAATTCCTCAAGCTTCTCGAAAAGTTCGTTGACGGGCGAAAGTCCTACCGCTATGAGCAGAGTATCTACATCATACTTTCGCTCTGTACCAGGTATAGGTTGGAATTTTTCGTCTATCGAACAGATAGTGATACTCTCGAGATGTTCAGTGCCTTCAGCTTTCAATATAGTATGGGAAGTGAATATCGGTACTCCAAGCCGTCTCAATTTGTCGATATGGACTTTATATCCACCACACTTATCAAGAGCTTCGACCAGGCCCACCGCTTTGATCCCGGCCTGAATCGCGTGATAGCCGGTTATAAGTCCGACATTCCCCCCTCCGACAATAAACAGCCTCTCGGCAGGTTTGACCAGATCTCTGTTTAAAAGGGTCTGGAACGCGCCAGCGCCATATACGCCAGGGAGATCGCAACCCGGAAAGACGAGTGTTTTTTCCCTGGCTCCGCAAGCGACCAGCACCGCATCAGGATCCACGAGGACGATCTTACTGCCGTCAAAAAGTCCGATTTTCTTATCTTCGAATACTCCAACCGCTGTTGTTCCTGTCATTACGGTAACGGTATCGAGTTTCTCCAACTCGGAAGTGAGGATCTCCGCTATATTTATCCCTCTGATCCCGGCATAACAATCGTCACGGGAACCAAAGAAAGGATGTGTCTGCAAAGTCAGTTTTCCACCGGGTTCATTCTTGTCATCAACGACCAGGGTTTCGATCCCAAGTCTTCCGAGCTCTATCGCCGCATTGATCCCGGCCGGACCTCCTCCGATGACAAGAACGTCTGTCTTGATGACATCGACTTCGGAAAATGCGGGCAGATCGTCCGATGCAGGTAATTCGGGATTCCCTTCACAGCTGACCACTTCCATCCCGTCAGTGGCTATTGTCATACACCCTTTCACTGGCACACCATTCACGATCACCAGACACTGGCTGCACTGACCGTTGGCGCAGAATATTCCCTGCGGGGCGTTATCTCTCTGATGATGACTGAAGACTTTGATTCCGCTCGCGTAAAGCGCCGACGTTATGACTTCCCCCTCGAGAGCTTTGACGAGGATTCCATTGAATGTAAATGAGATCTTCTTTTTGCTCTCGATGGGAATTATCGGGTGGGATCTGAGCCGATGATTACCATTAGTATCGGAGTTTATTTCAAACACCTCGTTCTACTGGGAGATTGTAAGTAGTACCTGATTCTTCTCCACTGATGTTCCAGGAGCGACCTTTATCGATCTGATCACACCGCTGACATTTGATGTGAGGCTGTTCTGCATTTTCATGGCCTCGAGGATAACCAGGACATCGCCCTCACTTACAGAATCCCCCTCCTTCACTTCATAACTGACGACCATCCCGGGCATCGGGGCTGTCAGAGTAAATTCGGATCCTGCGCTTCCTGTGGATCGTTCTTCCTTGCCGCCATCAGACTCTGGCTTGATTTTTTTGCTTTTGACCGGCTTTCTGGTCACCAGAGGCGCCGTTTCCCCGGAAGCTTTTGCTCGTGATTTTCCGCCGACTTCCTCTACTTCGATATTGTAATAATCGCCCCCCACAAAGACGTTGAACGTCCTGAGCGCGGCTCCCTTTGCGGGTTTATCACCGGCCGGAGTTATTATAGCCTGACCTTTCAGAACCTTCTCGACCATCTCGTCTTCCCGCTTGATTTCCTCAAGTGTGACCGGCCTTACATCCGCCGGCGGTTCTTCCAGACCATATTTCCATCTGAGAAATCTCATCCCGGTCGTGGGATAGAGTGCGTAGATCAGCACATCCTGTTCATTTCTGGCAAGCCCTTTTACAGCCTCTCTGGCCTTTTCCATCTCGGGCTCCAGCATATCCGCGGCCCTGCAATCTATCGGCTTGTCTCCCCTCGGATATCCTTTCAACGCAAGCTTCTGAATCTTGGGATCCATCGGGACCGGTGGCTTACCATAAAGACCAAAAGCATAGTCCTTGACCTGCGCGCTGATCATCTTATATCTGCCGAAAAGCACATTCTGAACGGCCTGGATGCCGACAATCTGACTCGTTGGAGTAACGAGGGGCGGGTATCCCAGTTCCTTCCTTGTCCTGGGTAACTCATCGTACACATCGCTGAGCCTGTCCAGAGCTTCAGCTTCGGCCAGCTGGCTGACAAGATTTGTAAGCATCCCACCAGGGATCTGGTGTTTCAACACACCGGTGTCTATCACTGCCATCTTCGTTCTGTTCAGGAATCGCCTGTATTTGGGAACTACCTTCTCAATATAGTTGCCCAGTTTGAATAGTTTCTCCAGATCCAGCTTCGGATCCCTCTCCGACCCGACCAATGCCGCCACCATAGGTTCGATCGCGGGTTCCGACGTCCTGAGCCCAAAGGGGGCAAGAGCGCAATCGACAACATCGACTCCCGCCTCTATAGCTTTAAGATAAGTCATAGAGGCCATACCACTCGTATAATGACAGTGAAGATGTATGGGAACCGAGACCTCAGCCTTTATCGAACTGACAAGGTCGAAAGCATCAAATGGATTCATCAACCCGGCCATATCTTTTATACATATGGAATCTACTCCAAGATCCTCAAGGGCTCTCGCTTTCCTGACATAATAAGCCAGGTCGAATACTTCTCCGCCCAACCTTCGCTCAGTAAGCGAATACGAAATTGTGCCCTGAGTCTGTTTACCTGTTTTTCTTATAGCCTTGAATGAAGCTTCAAAATTGCGCTCGTCATTCAAAGCATCGAATACGCGGAAAACATCGATGCCCGCCTCAGCGGCTTCATGCACAAATGATTCTACAACATCATCGGCATAGTTCCTGTACCCGACAAGATTCTGTCCCCTGAGTAACATCATCAGAGGAGTATCTTTGATACGTTTTTTGAGCTCGATCAACCTCTCCCACGGATCTTCGTTCAAAAACCTCGTAGCGACATCAAACGTCGCGCCTCCCCACACCTCCATGGAATTAAACCCGACCCTGTCCATTTCCTCTGCAATGGGAAGCATATCTTCTGTGCGGAATCTTGTCGCCAGTGTCGACTGGTGCCCGTCTCTGAATGTTGTATCGGTAATCCCTACGGGGCCGAAATCCGTCTTCTTTTTTTTATCAGACATTATTCCCCTGTGGTGCGCTTAGATCAAAGAAAACCTTCTCAATCGGACCCTGGCTGGATTTCCCCTGACAGCCAGATTCCTTCTACTCATAGTCTCCCTGCGTGATCCCATCTTCCAGGGACTCAATTTCTGACCGAATCGTCTTCCTGCTTCCCTGTCATCCTGATCGACATAAGCCTGGATAGCAGCCGAAATGGCAGCCATCAGATTCTCATCCATCATCTTAACCTCTCTCGCACAAGACTGATAGACTAAGATAATCGAGGCTTTTCCTGACTGTCAACAAGAATTACCTAAACCAGATGCCAGTACAGACGAAAAGACTCTTGAAGAGGACTTTAGTCTCAGGTTTGGAAAATCCGGTTTAATGGTGCCAGGGGGAGATCCTGTATGGATAATATCACACAAAAATGCATTCAACGAAATGAGGTCCCAGCAGCTGCAAAACCGAGGATCCTCCAGATATCTGCGAGCGATATTACTATTACTAAACTGTTATTTCCACTCATGCACGCATTGCGCTTCGAAGGATACGATGTAGAATGTGCAGCGAACGATCTCGAAAAAGGAACAGTGAGCAGAATCGAATCCGTTGGCTTTCGATTTCACAATATCGATATCAGAAGGAATCTCTCCCCTGCCAACCTTTACAGGGGGTTTATGAATATTCTTGAATTATTGAAACGTGAAAGGTTCGATATCGTCCATTTTCATACTCCTGTAGCCGCCTTCATAGGAAGGCTCGCTGCTGGGATCGCCGGGCAGGAAAATATCCTGTACACAGCCCACGGGTTCTATTTTCACGAAAATATGCCCTGGTTCAAAAGATTTATTTTCAAGTTCGCGGAGAAAATTGCCGGTAGATTTGCCACTGATTTCATGTTTTGCCAGAGCATCGAGGATACAGACTGGGCTGCAGGAGGAAATTTCATCTCTCCGTCTCGTGTCCTTCATATCGGTAATGGAGCGGATATATCGCATTTTAACCCTGACATCGAACTCGGGTCCAAAGTAAGAAAAGAATTGGGAATCGATACGCAAACCATCGTTCTCACCTTTATTGGAAGGATAGTAAAAGAAAAAGGAATCCTTGATCTAGCCGAATCTTTTAGGTCTCTTTCGTCCATTTTCCCAAACACGATCCTTCTCGTGGCAGGCGACTGCGAGACGTCAGGAGACAGGGACACTACTACACTCGACCGTCTCAAATCACTGATACGGGTCAACCAGATGGAGAACAGGGTAAAACTATTGGGGTTCAGAAACGATCCCGAAAGGATACTTGCAGCCAGCGACATCTTCGTCCTCCCGTCTTACAGGGAAGGGCTTCCGCGCTCAATATGTGAAGCAATGGCGTGCGGAGTCCCGGTCATAGCTTCCAGAATCAGGGGATGCAGGGAAGAAGTCACTGACGGGATCGATGGGATATTGTTCGAAGCAGGTAATAACAAAGCCCTCACCGAAGCCCTGGGGATCCTTATATCAGAGAGGGGAAAACGTGTCGCTATGGGTGAGATGGCTCGAAAAAAAGCATTGCAGCACTTCGATGAAAGAAAGGTCCTTGATCGTCAGTTAAGGGTATTCCGAAGCCTGATCCCTCCACACTCCGATCCCCCTGAGAAAATTGACGTCATGAAAGAAAAAAGCCGAGAATCGCTGGAAGCGACCCCGGTTCTTTGATGGTGGTGGGAAGGGAGGGAATTGAACCCCCGACACACGGATTTTCAATCCGTTGCTCTACCGACTGAGCTACCTTCCCACGGAGGGAAATGTTATTCATTTTATCGGCTTTGTCAACATTTTCTTATATCTTTGTCTGTCAAGTATGATTCTTTACTTCCGAGTGTTCCACATCCAGCATCTTCTTCCCCCCCACATATTCCTTGAGAACAGGTTTTGTGATCTTTCCAAGGCGTTCGGCTATGTCCTGAATCCTTGCTATCTGTTTTTCGATACTCTCAAGTTTCCTTATCATCCTGGGATCAAGACTATCTTTTTCCATCAGCATCAATTGAGTATTGCCGAGAATGGAACAAAGAGGATTGTTAATCTCATGATTTACACTGATAGCTGTCTCGGTTATGGCTGCCAGCCTCTCCGCTTCAAACATCTTGGCCTGCACTTCCCTTATCTCTCTCAGGTCTGAAGCCACTATCAGAGCCCCAATCAGCGTGTTTTCCGTGTCAAACAAAGGTGAGATCTTGAGCCTTACAGGGATTTGTGTTCCCCCACTTCCGATCATCTTTGTCATATACCCGTCATCAAAGGATATTTTCCCGTTTCGCAGAGTTTTAATAATTTTCCTGAGATTGCAAAGGTGGATGATCTTCGTGATTCTCCTGCCCGTTATATATTCACTGGCGTGTCCCGTCAACATGCAGGCAGCCTTGTTGAACATGATTATCCTGAATCTCATGTCCAATGATATAAGAGGTACAGGGGAGCTCTCGAATATGGATTCGAGATATTCTTCAGGTTTTCCGATTCCCATTATTTCCTTTTATGGAACGAGCCCCTACGCCGACCCTTGGTCAACCGTCAGACCACACTCGCTTTCACACTCCCTGATATCAGGTGAGTCGAAATTCTATCCATCAGATCATCAAGTTCAAACGGTTTATACATATACTCATCAGCTTTGGACCATGTAGCCAGAAAATCTTCCCGCTCGGGACTATCGACTTTCCTGGCAGTAAGGACAAGGATCTTGAAAGGTTTGATCTTTCCCTCATCCATCTCCTGTTTCAGAATGCGGGAGACTTCATATCCGTTTTTTCCCGGCAACATTATATCCAGGAGCATCAGGTCATACTCTTTCCTGTGAGCTTTTCTGAGGGCGTGCAGACCATCGTAAGCTACGTCGATGTTATACCCTCTCAATTCGAGACTGTATTTTACAGTCTCTACGATATCCTCATCATCCTCAACGATGAGGATCCTGTGCTGATCCATTCTCATTCTCCTTTCCAAAGGCTGGTGACCATGACCGGCGCAGCCATTTCCACAGATCTTTCCAGAATATCAGCAAATTTCCTGCCATCTTCGGGATATGCTGCCGTGCCGAAACAACAATTATCTTTGTTGCAGACCAGAGACAGTCTCCCATGAACTGACTCTCTTTTTCTATCCACCGTAAGTGATGACTTTTCTGAAAATAGCATCAGCGCCAGATTCTCTGAAACAGGCCAGATGCATATGTCATCAGTACCGACTTCTTCGGCAGCAGGATTTATCGTCGGACTCACTTCCCATTCGGAGATCATATCGACCCAGCAGTTCCGGTTATCGTTTACAAGAACACTAAGGATCGGCAGATCACCTCGCAAAATCGTATCATCGAATACCGCCCTGGCGTTGGCGACTGCCAGTACCGCCTCATTGGTCTTCCTGTCGGCCGGTATCGTAATATCCAGAGTCCCCCCATTTCCCTGAACTTCCCTGGCTGACAAGATTCCACCATGCAGCTTTACAAGTCGACTGGCGATCATCAGGCCCAAACCCCTTACGGGATGTGTATTGTTGTTATCATATTTCTCTGCCCGGTTTACCCTCTCTACGACACCATCAGGTAACCCCGGACCCGAATCTTCGATTCTGACCGTTACAAATTTCATAGACGGTATATGCTCACGAATTGCTTCCGGACGAAGAGATTCGGCTGGATCTTCATTCATTCTGACGACTATACCGATCCTGCCTTCATACGGCACGTGCTTGAGACTGTTCGAAATAATATTCTGAATCACCTGTTCCATCATATCTGGATCGATATAGAGGCTGTTTATCTCACTGCTGATATCCAGGTCAAGTTCGATCTTTCTGCTGTTGAACGAACTCCTGAAGATCGTAATTGAATCTTCGATAAATCTGTCAGCGGGAACATTACGGAAAATCGCTTGTCTATTGGTTTTCCTGATACTGGAGGTCCTCACCAGGCCATCGACAAGAAGATTCAATCGATCGACGGTCCTGATCGCTGTTCCAACGAATTTCTTTTCTCGCTGGGATACTGGCTGCCCTTTGTATCTGTCAGCATCGGACTCACCTTCATAAGAATCACTAAGAAGCCGAAGTGAGTTCTTGAGTCCTGTCAAAGGCGTTCTCAGTTCATGAGCGACTGTCGCGAGCATTTCTTCTGTGGACCGATCTTTTTCCTTTTCAATGGAGACATCTCTAATCAGTATGATTGAACCTGCTTCGGCATAGACATTCTCAAGTTTGACCCAATCGACAGATAGATACCCGTTCTTCCCCTTGTCCGCCTTTATTTTCCTCGATTTTAGCAGACCGGCAATTCTGAACTCGCTCCAGATGCCATTGATGTTGAATGGAGTAATACCGTCCAGTTCCCCAAGAGTCTCGGGTGCAGCTCCATCGATACCAAGTACCTTAAAAAAATTATCGTTAGCCGCTACAAGCCTGCCTTCAGGAGAGATCATGGCGCACGCGACAGGTATCTGTCCTATGATCTTCCCGATAACATTCAATTCTCCACTCAACATGTACATCATCGGAGTACCGGACTTGCCTTCGCCCGCCATCGAATTGAAGAACGATATCGTCTCTCTCACAAACGCATCTTCCCTTACGCTACCAAAAAACAGGACTCCACGAACCTTCGTATCGAAGATGACTGGAACGATGAAGTAACTTTCTATCCTGGAATTACCGACCAGATATGAGATGTTATTATGTATCGATTTATAATAGACCTTCTCTCTTGCCAGACTTTGGGGCACTCGATTATTAGCAAACATGTCATAAGTCGTTTTTAGTTTTTCTCTGATCTCGGGAACCCTGAGAGATAATTCACGGCTGTCCAACAACGCATGAAGACATTCCTCTCCATTACTCGAATAATAGGCACAGAACTCCGCTCCAGCGATCTCCATCATCCTGACCAGAACATTCTTCATTGAGGATTCATCTCGCGAGGACTCCAGCAAGTCGATTTTCAGAGATTCAGTAGTTCTTCGTTCATCACTTCCAGCATTGATGAACGGATTCAGGGAAATCGAGATCACTTCACCAGCATCTTCCAGAAATCTGCAGGAAACTGATGTCCCGGCAGGAAGAATAAGATTAAGCACTCCGTATTGTTCAAACCCTGTCTTGAGTTCTATTCTCCGGACATCTTTTGCCTGCTGATCATCCTTCTCCTTCATATCATCTACATGTCCGGAATTAAGCACCACCCACCTGTCAGCGTCCCTGCTTTCCAACCCGCACAATACAGACACTTCTGCCCGGGTAGTCCCGTCCTTCGAACAGGTCAGATATATCGTTCTTTCGCTATATATTTCCAGAACACAACAAACCAGCGGCATCAGGTCTGATATCGCTTCATCTATGACCTTGACAACCGTCCGGATATTCTTTGGAGAAGACACCCGGAGCTTCTTCAAAAGATGTGATAATTCTGTTGTTACCATTCGTTTCCGTCTTCCAAGAGTATCAAGACATTCCCTCTCAGCACTCTGAACCGCAACTAGCATGCCACGAAAGGATATCTCCGGAAATCAGACCTGGATAAAACCGGCAGCATCAAGATAAAGCGTATCTTTTTATTTCACTATGGGTTACAGTCGCCCGGCAGGGGCGTGACAAGGCAAGTTCTTTCACACAAAATAAGTCATCATGAATTATACGCTGGTGGGTGACAAAAATTCGTCCATTGACAGAAAACTTTTGCTACTTCCCGGAAAAATATTCAGTCATGTTAATCGCTGTATCCTGAAGGGTTTTTGTCTCTCCAGGCAAAAGCATCAGCAATTATCTTCCTGATATCTGCGTATTCCTGTTTCCATCCCAGAATCTCCTCTGCTTTTTCTGAAGAAGCTACGAGGATTGCCGGATCCCCCACTCTCCGGTCACCGATTCGATGAGGCACATCCATACCGGTGACTTCAGCTGCCGCTTCGATCACATCAAGAACAGAAAACCCCTGGCCGTTACCAAGGTTTAAAGCCCCTGTCTTCCCCTCGATCAATTTTTCCAGACCGAGAATATGAGCTGTAGCCAGGTCTTTCACATGAATATAATCGCGGACGCAGGTGCCGTCAGGAGTCGGGTAATCATTGCCAAAGACAGTGAGTTCTCCTCTTCTTCCTGCTGCTGCATCCAGAACCAGCGGGATCAGATGAGATTCCGGCCTGTGGTCTTCCCCCCTGGCCTCGGAAGCACCCGCAGCATTAAAATACCGGAGAGACAGCGACTTGAGCCCCCAGGCGGCAGAACAGTCGGCAAGGAGCCTCTCGACGGCTAGTTTCGTATTACCGTAGGGATTTACGGGACTGAGTCTCGCGTCTTCAGTCAGCGGGACATTATCAGGTTCTCCATATACAGCGGCAGTCGAAGAAAAGAGAAATCGATCGACACTGGAAGACTTCATCGCCTGAAGAAGTGAGATCGCACCTGTTATATTGTTCCTGTAATATTTTAAAGGATCTGTCACTGATTCGCCGACCTGGGAAAAGGCCGCAAAATGGCATACAGCATCGATTCCGTCAGAGAGAGCATTGGAAATAGCAGATGTATCAAGCAAGTCTGCTTCGACAAAGGAGGCCCTCGCTTCTATCGCCTGGCGGTGACCGGTTGAAAGATTATCCACAACGACGACCTGGTGCCCACCGTCAAGCAGACATTCTGAAACGACACTCCCTATGTATCCAGCTCCTCCTGTGACCAGTATTTTCATCACTCCTCCTGTTTGAACTTTTCGATAAATGCTTTCAGATATTCACCGGTTTTCGATTCTTGTGATTCTTTGATCTCATCCGGTCGGCCACATGCAACTATCCGGCCTCCCTGGTCTCCTCCTCCAGGGCCAAGATCGATAATGTGATCCGCGCTGGCTATGACCTCCATGTTATGTTCGATTACCAGCACCGAATGACCGGCATCCAGCAGCTCGTCGAATACACGAAGCAGCCGGGTAATGTCGGACATATGCAGACCGGTAGTCGGTTCATCCATGATATAGATGTTATTGTCACCTCTCGCTTCGGCAAGCTCTCTGGTGATCTTTATCCTTTGTGCCTCCCCACCTGAAAGTGTGTTCGACGGCTGTCCGAGTTTGAGATAACCGAGTCCTGCCTTGCTGAGTATCCAGAGTTTCTCGCCCAGAGCCGGAATCTCATCAAAGAACATTATAGCTTCATCGACAGTCATGTCCAGTACCTGGCTGATATTCTTGCCCCTGTACTCGACTTCGAGAGTCTCCCGGTTGAATCTTCTCCCCCCACACTCCTCACAGGGAACAAATACATCCGCCATAAAATGCATTTCGACTCTCCTGAATCCCATCCCCTCACACCTGGCGCATCTCCCCCCCGTCTTATTAAAACTGAAACGGCCCGTATTATAACCACGGACCATCGATTTTCTCTGTGATGCAAACAGTTCCCTTATAAACGAAAAACCTTTGATATATGTTATGGGATTAGACCTCGGAGAACTCCCGATCGGACTCTGATCTACCAGGAGTGTCTTCCCTGACTGTCCCTCCAAAATAACTTCACCGACATAATTATGGCGAACGGCCTTCTTATCTCCTCTCAATATGGGAAATAAGACATCGACCAGGAGAGTACTCTTGCCCGAACCCGAGACTCCAGTGACGCAGACAAGATTTCCAAGCGGGATCTTCACGTCCATATCTCTGATATTATGCAGCGAAATTCCATTCAGAGTGATGGACCCATGAGATTTTCGCTGTGTTTTTCTTATTTCTACATTCTCCGGCTTGTCGAAAAGAGCCTTAAGCGTCCTTGAATCTCCAGGGGAAACGCTCCGGGCTTCTTCCATAGTACCGTTGAATAATACCCTGCCACCGTCTCTCCCGGGTCCCGGGCCGAGATCCAGAATATGGTCCGAAGCCAGGATGATATCCGGATCATGTTCCACCACGATAACGGTGTTCCCCATGTCTCTCAGTTTTTTCATGACCGATGTCAATCTTTCATTATCCGCCGCGTGAAGCCCGATAGACGGCTCATCCAGAACATACAATGTATCGACAAGGCTTGCCCCAAGCGAGTTTGCAAGGTTGATCCTCTGGGCTTCTCCCCCCGAAAGAGTCCGGGTCAGTCTGTCCAGCGTGAGATATCCGAGCCCAACATCGATCATGAACCCCAGTCTTGAAATCAGTTCATTGACTATATCCCTGGAAATGTTTTTTTCAGAGACTTCAAGATCGGCCCTGTCCAGTATCTTCAGGATCTCTGAAGGAATCCTTGAAGCGATTTCACCGATCCTGAATCCAACAAATGTCACATAACCTGATTCCTCTCTCAGCCTGGATCCGCCACAGGATCTGCATGTACTGAAACCCATATACCGCCTTGTAAAGAATCTGTGACCCTTTTTGTAACTTTTCTCTTTCATCTTCTCAAGAAAAGGTATCACGCCCGAGAAATCGCCAGAACCTTCAAGAATCATTTTCCGGTGATCTCCCCCAAGATCTCTCCAGGGTACCCTGGTCGGGATTTTTGCGCGCCTGCAGAATTTTAACATCTTCGAATGAAAAAATTCGAACCTTTCCCTCGACCATGGATCGATTGCCCTATCTGACAGACTTTTCCTCGAATCTGGGACTATCAGATCCTCGGAAAATTCCATCCTGTCACCAAAACCCTTGCATTCGGGACAGGCGCCATACGGACTGTTGAATGAAAAAAGCAGAGGGGTCGGAGCCTGGAACAGCCGGCCACAATCGCTGCATGAAGGGACGGTATTGTACCGGACCCTCTCCTCCAGATCAGCCGTAGAAATGTCTACTGTACCTTCATGCTCCCTATAAGCCTGCTCGACGGCTTCTGCGATCCTTGAGCGGTTCGCGTCTGAAGCCTCCAGCCTGTCGAGAATGATATCAAGTCCGTCCGAACCGGATCCACCCGGATCAAACTCCTCGATCCTGACAGGTTCACCTCCAGCCAGAATACGGGCGAAACCTCTCGATACAAGATACTTCCTCCTGGATTCCCATTCCCCACCCCCGGACATGGTCTCGGGCATCAGGACAAATATCCGTTTACCCGCGAATCTCGAGATTACTTCAGCTGACACCTCACTGGGAGACCATGCCTTGACTGGTATCCCGCAGTCTGGACAACATGTCTTCCCGACTCTTGCGTATAACAGCCTCAGGTAATCGTATATTTCTGTGGCAGTTCCTACGGTCGACCGTGCACTGGAAACAGTATTCTTCTGTCTGATAGCGATCGTGGGACTGATTCCAGACATTGTATCCAATTCCGGTCTATCGAGTTTTTCAATAAACTGTCTTGCGTATGTGGATAGTGACTCGATATAGCGCCGTTGTCCCTCGGCGTAGATAGTATCAAACGCGAGCGAGGATTTGCCGGATCCGGACACGCCTGTCACAGCTATCACTTTCCGATGCGGCAATTCAATATCCAGGTTCTGAAGGTTGTGCTGCCTTGCTCCCTTGATTACTATTTTATCATACGCCAAATCTTCCCTCCATGAATGCAAACGATAATATTATCAGGAATTGCAATGATATTCAACATCGTATATATTTTCTCCCATGAGTTACGAGAAAGCATGTAAGGAAATGAATGCGCTGAGAGACACCCTCCGGGCACTTCGCGGAAAAAACGGTTGTCCCTGGGACAGGGAAAGAACGCCCGGGCAGTTGATATCCTATCTGATCGATGAAGTCTATGAACTTCTCAACGCCGAGGTCTCTGGCAACGCGGACAATATCGAGGAAGAGCTCGGCGATGTCTTCTTTCTGATAATATTCATCCACAATCTTCTCGATGAAAACTCAAGGATACCTCTCTCCAGGACCATCGCTCGTGTCCACCAGAAGATAATCAACAGACACCCCCATGTCTTCGGAGACAGAAATGCTTCAGACCATTCCGAGAGTGTCGCTGAATGGGAAAGGATCAAAAAACTCGAAAAGCCTCAACACGAAGATGGCCTCCTGCTCTCGACTGTCGATTCGAATACTCCTCCCCTCAGACAGGCCATGGCGATTTCTAAAAAGGTGGTTTCAGTAGGCTTCGAATGGCCCGACCATGAAGGGGTGCTCGAGAAACTTGACGAAGAGATCGGAGAACTTCGCGAAGCTGTGACCTCCGGAGACAGGGAAAATATCAGGGAAGAGGTCGGCGACATCCTGTTTACGGCAGTAAACCTGGCCCGCATACTCGATATCGATCCGGATGACTCCCTGGCTCATGCCTGCAGAAAATTCAGAGACAGGTTTAATCTGATGGAGACAACAATCAAAAAGATCGGCAGAAAACCGTCAGACCTGACTCTTGATGAACTTGAAACTTTCTGGCAGGATTCAAAATAAAACAAAAATGATTCAATATAAAATGGGGGGGCAAAGCCCCCCCATAAAGTTCAGATTCCGTTCTCTGTCTCTCAATTCATCCTGTGGAATTCAATACGCCTGTTTTCTGCCCTTCCGGTCGCGGTCTTGTTAGAGGAGACCGGATCAGCCTCTCCATATCCTTTGGCAAGGATCCTGTCAGGCATGACTCCTGAATTGACTACATAGTTCTTTACAGCGTCCGCCCTTTTCTGGGAAAGAGACAGGTTGGTCTCCCAGCTCCCGACACTGTCAGTATATCCACGGATCTCGACCTTGACTTCGGGATAGGCCATCAACGACTTGGTCACCTGATCAAGGATTGCGTATGAATCGGGAGTTAGGGAAGCCGAACCACTCTCGAAATTCACACCCCTGAGGATAAACCTTTCCTCGATGGGCCTCTCATCAGGACAGCCATCTTCATCCATGTATCCATTGAAAGTCTCCGGCTGGTTAGGACAATTGTCCTCTGCGTCCATGATACCGTCGAGGTCATTATCCAGATCCGGACATCCGTCCTCGTCCTGGAATCCGTCCAGATCCTCAGCTTTCAGCGGACATTTGTCCAGATCATCGGGAACACCGTCATTGTCACTATCCTGTAGAACGTCCGGACATCCATCGCTGTCCTCAAACCCGTCAAAATCCTCGGGTTCGTTCGGGCACCTGTCATCTACATCTGAAATACCATCGCCGTCATTATCGAGATCCGGACATCCGTCTTCATCGTTGAACCCATCAAAATCTTCCGCGAGATCCGGACAGGTATCGACATCGTCCGCTATACCATCGCCGTCGTTATCCAGGTCCGGACATCCATCGTCATCCTCAAAACCATCGAAATCTTCAGGCTCATCGACACATTTGTCCATTTTGTCTTCTATTCCATCTTTGTCGCTGTCCTGAGGCAACACAAACCCGCTGAATGACAGGGCAAAATAAGCCATCCAATCAGGCGGATTCATTATCGACATATCATCTTCAGAATTGAGATTCAGGTCGATAGCCCCCATCACTCCGACACCTTTTTCTGATACGAAGGATATTCCAGGAGTGACCGTATACATGTTTTTGTTCTTAAATTCGACTGTGTCATCATCTTCTTCATATTCGGCATTCATGAATTCATCCCAGTTGAATTCGACAAACAACCGCGTATTCTTCAGGATAAATTCCACTCCAGCCCCAAAAGTGAAAAGGTCATTGAAATTATCACTGAACCCTTCTGGGACTCCGGGGTAGGCAGGCTGGTAAAATCCACTTAAATTAGGATTATCCGTATTCAGAATACCGTAGCCGTCTTCCTCATTCCGATTGAAGCGATAACCCACATTCAAATGCAACTTGGTCGGCACAAAACTTTCCTGCTCTGTCAGGTTCAGAGTCAACAAACCGGTTACACCGAAATCGATCGATTCCGTCGTAAAACGCCTGTCCTTGTTCCCTGTTGGAAAATTGACCATACCAAGCACTCCGAGCTTGAATATATCGGACGGGATCGGAGGAATAAGTTTGGCCTGGATTTTTGTATCTCCAAGCCCTCCCCTGAAGATCGTCCCGAATTCTTCGCCCGCAAATTCATCACCGGTGCGCATAATCCAGTTTCTTACATCTATCGCGGCTGACAGCTCGACATTGTTGCTCAGTCCAAGTGTCAGGGCCGCTCTCGAGATGAAGAAATCGTAATCGACTTCAGCGTCAGATCCGGCACCTTCCCACAAACTACCCTCTACGTCAAACACTGTGACGCCGTACTGCTTGTAATAACCAGTTCCGAGAGAAAATACCAGTTTACCTTTTCCCACAGTCCCCGCTTCATGGACTCTGAGGATTCCTGCTGTCCCCTCCCATGAAGCCTGTGCAAACGCAGCACCGGTAAATATCGTTACAACTATCAAGACCAGTGAAAACCGATAAAAAGCCCTCATCCTGGACCCTCCTGTTAAAATCACAGCTGTCGCGATTCATGTGTTACAATCATCCACAGCTGCATAATTCCGGTCACTCCTATTCCTCAACCTCTTCGTTACTAGAATTCGTATCTTCTTTATTGTCTTGTTCTTCCGCATTCTCGTCGCTATCAGCATCTTCGTTAGAACGCGAATTCTCGTCCACATAATTCATCTGTAGATCAAGAAGGATGCTATCCAGTAATTTCTTTTCGTCCTCCTCGAGATTTCCCGCGGTCTTCTTTTGAAGCATCGCGATCATATCGATAGTAATCCTGGCCTGTTGCAAATCTCTCTCCACTTTTCCGGTAACCGGATTAGTTATCTTTCCAAGCTGCTGAAGAGCGAGGGTCTGAAACATCGCCAGAAGGTGGTGAAAAAGAAATCGTTCCCCATTATTCCCCATATTATCGTTTGATTCCAAGGCTGTGCCTCCTTTCACATAAAACGACTATAGATTTATGAAAATTATTGTGTCAATGAAAATCAGAGGATCAAAAAAAATGCCGGAGCAAATGTCCGGCACTTAAATAAACGGTCTTGTCGAGGTCGTAAATCTTTCTTCAGTCGGTCAATCGACGCCCCTTTCCGAGGCGAACCAGATCATTTTAGCATTTACATCAGAAGATTTGTTGGAATAACCATGCTTCTGAGTAGCGATGTAATATATGCTGTCACCTTCACCTAGTTCATGCATGTTTCCGTCCACATGGAATATGATACTACCTTCCAGCACCAGCGCGGCTTCATCGCAACTATGCTCATGAAGCTTGATCTCCTGATCGGTTGAAGGAGCCAGCTCGATCAGCCGGGAATTGATTTTGCCTGATGGAATGGAATTTGTCAGCATCTCGATAAATCCCTCAGCCCTTCCCAACTCTGTCTGCTGACGATCCTCAAGAGCTATGAACGAAACGTCCTTCAATTCCTCTTTTTCGATGAAGTATGCGGGATCTTTTCCAAGAGCTTCAGCGATCCGGATCAGTGCACCGATAGTCGGAGAAGTCTTGCCTCTTTCGATCTCGGATATATGAGTGGCCGATATCCGTGCCTTCGCTTCCACATTCTTAAGCGTGAAATGCTGGTGTTCCCTGACTTTCTTTATTCTTCTTCCAATCTCTTCCTTGGTAATCATCCTCTGCATCCTCCGCTCATTCCTGGCCTAAAGACTGTAGGGTGGCATCGTGACCCATATAGCCCTGCACTTGGCATCACCGATATTCCTCATGGCATGAGGTTTATTCGATTTATAATGAATGCTGTCACCCTCTTTGAGGATGTATTTCTCTTCGCCGATTATGATCTCCATCACACCTTTCGTTACCAGCGCGAACTCCTCCCCGTCATGTGTACTCGTCTCTTCGGGACGGGCAATCCCCGGATCGAGTTCTACTTCGAGGAAAGAGATGACCGGGCTCGGCAGATCCTTCGTTAACGAATGGTAGGTGGCGCCCCAATCCACGAACTGCATCTTCTTTCTTTCGTTTTTAGTGACGACAGAGATCTTCGAAACATTTTTCTTTTCCACAAAATATGCTACGTCGGTTCCCATCGCCTCGGCGATCTTCGCCAACGCACCGACAGTCGGAGAGGTCATGCCTCTCTCAATCTCGGAGACGTGAGTCGCGGATACTTTTGCCTTTAATTCGATGTCCTTGAGAGTCAATCCCTTAGCCAGACGGTATTTCTTGATACGTGAACCTATCTCATTCTTAATATCCATCTGTCCCTCCCGAACCTCTATAGAATATCCTGTATCTCTATTATTTGCATACGAGTCCACACATTACTATCGAACGACAGACTAATATAATCAATTAAAACTGAAAATCCAGTCTTTACATTAAAAAGTGGCGCGAAAGCATGAATCGTCACCCAACAATGTCATACTATTTCCTGTATGCATAAACTCATTTATTGGTTCGGTGCATTTCTGTTGACTATTCCAGAATCGCTATGGGTCCCGGGGTTTAGATATCGTAACCTTCAATTAATCTGGACGTTTGAGGCCTGCTTGCCTTATATTCACGGTAAGCGTGTCCCGTGGATATATGATAACATCCTCTTTGGGGCCACTATTCACAAGACATGGGGTAATCGATGTTTGCTGACAACAGCAGAATACTTGTGATCAGGTTCAGTTCACTCGGTGATCTGGTCCTGATGCTTCCCATGCTCCGCACTCTGAGAATATCTCATCCGTCTTCCATCATCGAAGTCGTTACAAAGTCCAAGTTCGCCGATCTTTTCAAGTCTGTGCCAGACGTGGACAGACTTCATCTGCTCAAAGAGGAAAATGTGACCGGGCTCCTTCGGATGGCATCCCTCCTTCGCGGCCATAAGTATGATCTTCTGATCGATGCGCATAATGTAATCAGGAGTCGAGCCCTTTCTCTCATGCTGAAAGCAGACAGGAAGGTGCGCCTCAGAAAAGATCATATGAAAAAGATCAGGCTCATAAAGGGGCACCGACCGATGGCAGGAAGATTCATCTCCCAGATCGACAGATATCTTGAAATTACTGATTCGCTCGATATCCCCCACCCCGATAGCGGGACTCTACTTGAGATATCAGAGGAGACCAGTACGACTGTCCTTGAAATACTCGATAGAAAAGGAATCAGAGGTAGAGATCTTGTCGCAATCGCACCCGGGGCCAGATGGCCGTCAAAAAGGTGGCCTGAAGAGTCATTCGGCCGGGTCGCGAATTATATTGCGGGAAAGGGATTCTGCGTCCTACTCGTTGGAAATATGGAAGAACGGGAACTTTGTGAGAGAATAAGGATGGACAATCCACTCGTCATCAATCTGGCAGGGAGCTTGAAGATCCATGAGACGACGGCGGCGCTTGAGGTCTCCCGATGCCTTATCACTAATGACTCGGCACCGATGCATCTTGCCGAAGCGGTAGACACGCCGGTTGTAGCTATATTCGGACCGACTGTCAGGGAATTCGGATTCTCTCCTCATCTTCCACGCTCCATACTCCTGGATAAAACCATGGAGTGCAGACCGTGTTCCAGAAACGGAGCAGCGTCCTGCCGATATGATACTCTCGAATGCCTGACATCGATTGATTGTGAAAGGGTATTGGAATCGGTCATGAAGATCCTTGATGATCTACCAGAAAATATGCCGGGAGGAAAATAGATGAGACTCAAACTCCTCCTGTATAATATTTTTCTCCCCGCTGCATGGTTCATCCTGAGATTGATCTCGTTATTGAATACCAGGATCTCGAGGGCGGTCTCTGCCAGAAAACATATCCATGAAAGGTGGCGATCGAAACTCGACAGTGCCGAAGCAGCCGGGATCACTGTCTGGTTCCATGTCTCCTCAGTCGGCGAATTTCTTCAGGCTCGACCGGTCATGGATCTCCTTGAAAAGTCATATGGAAATGACTTGCGGATCGCTCTCACATTCTACTCCCCTTCAGGCATCGAGTACTACAACAAGCATGACCGGATGAGAAAAAACCTTTCTGTCCGGTTCGTAGATTATCTTCCATTTGATACTCCGGGAAATGCGCGTTTCTGTCTGGACTCTCTGAGGCCTCAATTGATAGTCTATGTAAAATACGATATCTGGCCGAATCTTCTGGCTGAGGCCGATTCCAGAAATATCCCACAGGTACTTATTTCAGCTTCTGTTCCTCCCCACTCAAAGAGATTTTCCGGTATTGCCGGCTGGTTCATGAAAACGATATTTTCACGCCTGACGGCCATCGCCACCGTTTCGGATGAAGAATCCATAAAATTGAAAGATTTTACAGGTAACATGGTCAATATTTTATCGACGGGAGACATCCGATTTGATCAGGTCGTTCAGAGAATCGATAATCCATCGTCTTCCATTCCAGCTGCCATTTCCAGTGACCCCAGAAAACTCCTCATAGCCGGAAGCACCTGGCCGAAGGACGAGGAGATCGTCATCCCTGGTTTCTCCAGTCTGACAGGAATGTTCCACGACCTGGCGCTTGTCATAGTACCTCATGAACCTACTCCTGACAGAATCGCATCAATATCCGACAAACTCGAACAGTCAGGTTTGTCCTATTGCCTTCTGTCGGATTTCAATGAACTTCGTTGGCCTTCCATCCAGGTCATCATAGCCGACGGGCTTGGTTACCTGGCGGAACTCTATGCTACGGGATCCATAGCTTATGTTGGTGGCGCGTGCACGACAGGTGTCCATAATATCATGGAACCTGCTGCTTCAGGACTTCCTGTCCTTTTCGGCCCTAGACATCAAAATGCGTGGGAGTCAAAAGACCTGATCCGGATAGGTGCAGCTTTCGAAGTTTCAAACCCTGGTGAGTTCGTCAATGTCATCGGCAGGATGTTGTCAGACGACTCTCTTCTCACCTCTGCCGGTCAAGCTGCTGAAGATTTTATAAGGTCGGGGACCGGCGCCGCACTCCGATGTGCGAATCTGCTTGAGAGACTGATCGAAAAGGGTGTCCCGGATCTCTCTACCGACTGATCAGGTTCCGACGATGTTTCCCCTGGGAGATCAGAGCTTTCCCTGATTCATCAGCACCTGGATAGTACCCTTTCGCTTTTTACTCTGAGGATAGTATATGATCATATCAGAG
>JAHOYU010000260.1 GCA_019038625.1 Candidatus Latescibacterota bacterium
GCTATGCGGACCGACTCATCTTCGTTCATCAGCAGGGCTATGATCTCGTCGTTGGCTCTGCAGTAGCCAAGGCGGCCCATGGCATAGACAGCTGAAGCCACTACAAGTGGCGCTGGGTCATGAATCGATATCAGACATGCTTCCGCGGACGATGAATCGCCCAGGACACTGAGGGCCATTACTGCCTCTACCCGCAGGGATGAGTTGAAATTCCTGAGGTAAGGAACGATCAATTCGGATGCCGATCGGAGTTTCGTAAGGCCCAGAGCCCGCAGCGCAGTTATCTTGATTTCCAGAGGGGCGGACTTCAGGACACCGTTTATCGATTCGAGGGTCATCTGTTCGGTCGATTTTCTGTGTCCGGCCAGTCCAAGGGAGAATACAGCGGCATTCTGTACATCGGGATCCTCATCTGTACATAATCTGGACAGGTAGTAGATTGTTCCAAGGGGGTCGTCCACTCGCCCGAGGACCTCTGCGCACCGCAACCTTATCAACGGGTCTGGATCTATGATGAGTCCCCGTATACCTTCTCCGAGGTCTCCAGCCTGTTCCATGACCGCAAGCGAAATCATCTTCGCCCGGCCCAGCTTGTTATCGAGGACGCTCGCATATTTCGAATCAGATCTGACTTCCATGGCAGCGATGGGGATGATGAACGCTACAGCAAGCGATACGGCGATTGTTTTCTTTAACGTTGACTCAATCATTATCATAGACATGTCTGCTCCTTTTACGGGTACCCTCATATCCCATTTCCTGCCACTTGAACGAGGGGATGTCAAGATGTTTTGATTTCAGGCTCCGTTCATTGTATTGTATCACAGTAGTATTTTTTGGCGAAAAACTATTCCTCGTATGTACAATAATCATCGCTGGTTGCTTGTCGACATCTACAAAACCTGAGTGGAGGGAAACGATGCGAAGATTTCTGGCCGTTTTTTTTGTAAGTCTGCCTGTTCTGCTGTTCTCGTTATCAAATGTGTTTTCATGCACGAACCTTCTTGTTACCAGAGGTGCGTCCGCTGACGGGTCGGTGATGATCACCTATACCTGTGATGGGGAATTTCATCCGATACTGAGGATGTCGCTCGCCGAGGACCACGGACCGGATGACGTTTTCGAGCTCAGGGACTGGTCGGGTAATGTGAAGGGGAAAGTGAAGCAGCCTGCACATACATATGCGGTGACAGGCCTGATGAACGAGCATCAGCTCGTTATCGGTGAAACGACATTTACCGGCCGGGAGGAACTGATATACAAGCAGGGGGGAATACATTACTGGTGGCTCATGCGCCTTGCTCTTCAGAGGGCGAAGACAGCGCGAGAAGCTATTGAGGTGATAGGCGCGCTGGTGGAGGAATATGGATACGCCAGTGAGGGAGAGTCATTTTCGATAGGTGACAAGGACGAAGCCTGGATCATGGAGATAATCGGAAAGGGGCCTGACACCAAGGGCGCGAACTGGGTGGCGATGAGGATTCCGGACGGTTACATCTGTGCCCACGCGAACAAGGCGAGGATCGGAGAATTTCCCCTGGACGATAAAAAGAACTGTCTGTACTCATCGGACGTCATTGATTTTGCCGTAGAGAAGGGATATTACGATCCAGATTCGGGAGAACCGTTCAGGTTTCACGAAGCCTACTGTCCTGCCACGCCGCAGAAGCTGCGATACTGCGCTACCCGCGTGTGGAGCCTCTTTCGGCGAGCCGCTCCTTCGAATGAACTTCCGGCCGACTACCACAGGGGAGTCAAAGGAGCCAGGCCATATCCACTCTGGATCAAACCGGATAAAAAACTGGCCAGGGAGGATGTCTTTGCTCTGATGCGCGACCATTACGAAGGCACCGATTACGATATGACAAAGGGTGTCGACGCTGGGCCGTTCGGAACGCCTAACCGGTGGCGCCCGATGAACTGGGAGATCGATGGGGGCGACTTCACATGGGAGAGACCGATATCGACCCAGCAGACGGGATTCTCTTTCGTGTCCCAGTCCCGTCGCGATCTACCCGACGCTATCGGTGGCATTCTCTGGTATGGAGTGGACGACACATACTTCACCGTATACGTACCATTCTACGCCTGCAATCAAAGGATCCCGAGGACCTTCCGATACGGAAACATGGCCGAGTTCGATTGGGATTCTGCCTGGTGGGTCTTCAACTTTGTCGCGAACTACGCCAATCTCAGGTACAGCTATATGAAGGAAGACATCCAGGCTGTTCAGAATGAGCTGGAGGATTATCTCAGTATGATGCAGCCTGCCGTGGAGAAGACTGCGCGCGATCTGTACAAAAAAGATCCGAAGCTCGCTGCCGATTACCTGACTTCATTCACCGATGCCTCGTCGCATAATGTGGTCGAGAGGTACAGGACGCTTGCCCATGACCTTATAAGGAAATACAATGATGGCTATATCCAGTCGGAGCCCGGCAGGGCGCGCGAAGAGGGGTACAGCGAGGAATGGTTGAGGAATGTCATCCAGCTCAGGCCGGATCAGTTCATTCTGGGCAGGTGGGATGCGGACTCGCTGGAGACCGATCTGCCTTACTAGGCGAGTTACTCCCTGCGAGAGCAAATGGGACAATATAATCGACCTGAAGAGTACGCCCAACTGTGTTATACTGGTGTAGTCGGTCATGTGCAGGCCTTACCGAAGGTATGAGACTGCCAGGATGGTAGTATCCGGCCCATTCAAGTGAGGGACACAGGTCATTCCAGGGGGAGTTGGATTTTATGAAAAATGCAGTGGTTTTCATTCTGTCCATTCTGATTGTTGTGACTATTAATTCAATTTCGGCCAGTGCTCAGTGGACTGACGATGGAACGGCAGTTTGTACGGAAGATTTCAACCAGTACGATCCCTCCATCTGCTCCGATGGAGTGGGAGGTGCAATAATCGTCTGGTCGGATGAGAGAACGGGGTATGCCGGAAAAAATATATATGCTCAGAGGATAACAGCGGCTGGTGAGCTTTTCTGGACCGCAGGGGGAGTACTGGTCTGCGACTCTGAGGGATTACGATACAGTCCTGTAGCATTGCCTGATGGTATGGGTGGAGCGGTCGTCTGCTGGATGGATACGAGGTCGGGTGTCGAGGAATTTGCACAGGTCTATGCCCAGAGGATCGGTCCGGACGGGAACATGCTTTGGACTGCCGGGGGGATCCTGATCAGCGGCATGGTCGATGAGGATCTCAGCCCCGGGTTCGCCGTCGGCCCGGACGGTTCATCCTATTTCTCCTGGCTGGAAGAGGTCCCTTCGCTGTACTGGGTGGTAATGGCACAGAGAATCTCTGCTGAGGGTTCAAATCTCTGGGCTAGTACGGGCACTGTCGTATGCGATTCTCTTGATTATCCATTCGATACAGAAATCGTCCAGGGTCTGAACGGGGGGGCTGTCGTTGCCTGGAGTATGGCCAGCTATGCTACTCCGGGAGGTGTGATCCGTGCGCAGCGTCTTGATGCCGACGGGGTCCCACTATGGACTGAGAATGGTATCAAGACTCACGAGGAATCAAGCAGGAACCCTGAACTCTACCTTGCCGCGGGAACCGACGGCGGAGTGTTTCTGGTCTGGCGTTCGTTTATCCTTCTCGGCCCGCCTACCGATTCGAAAGTCGACCTTGAACTGGATGTACAGTATATCGATTCTCTGGGGGTGGTGAGATCAGATCCGGGCTACGAATTTGTGGGGTATAGTTACAACTACCTTGGCATCCCCGATATGATGGTGACCGGTGATAACGAACTGGTCCTGGTATGGGATGAGGAGCTCAGCGGGGCACAGAGAGTATTCGCGCAGAAAATAGATGAGTACTGTCACTTGCAGTGGAATCCCACTGGAGTACCGGTCTGCCAGGAGATCAGTGATCAGCTCGAACCTGTGATCACAGGGGATGGGACGGACGGTTTCATAGTCGTCTGGACCGATATGAGGAACGGCTACATAGATATATTCGCTCAGAAGGTGGATATGGACGGAGACCTGGCTTGGGGAATAGTGGGAATGCCGGTGACGACAGAAGTCAATGTCCAGGACGCTCCGGTGGTCACCTGGGACATGACGGGTGGGGCGATAATTGCCTGGACAGACAAGAGGGAGATCATTCAGACAGATATCTACTGTGGAAAGATCGGCGCAGATGGAGGGATGGTTCCCGCGCTGCTTCAGACCTGGAGCGTATTGCCAGAAGGAAGGGCAGTCACTCTCGAATGGACTCTTCAGTCGATTTCACGCGGAATGGAATTTCTTGTCGAACGAGCGGTGGTCAGATCTGGTGATGAAGCTTTCAGTAATGATGCATCTGATGATGATGCTTCCCCGGACTGGATAAAAGTCATGTCAGGGATGATCGAACCTGCCGGCAACACTTACGATTTCAAAGACCTCGATGTTCATGCGGGGCAGGTATACCTGTATCAGGTTTCTCTGGTCGAGAAGGATGGGAACACGCTTCTTTTCGAATCAGGAGCGGTGCGGCTGCCTGATGCGAAAGTCTCGCTGGCCCAGAATCGCCCGAACCCGTTCAACCCATCAACGGTCATATCATACTATCTTCCAATCCCGGCAAAGGTGACTCTCGATATCTACGATGCTGCCGGGCGCCACATCGACAGGATAGTCGACGGGGCTCAGGCCGCCGGACCATACAAGGCTGTCTGGAACGGAACGTCAACAAACGCGACACCAGTTTCTTCAGGCGTATACTTCTACTACCTGCGTGCCGGCAAGGAATCGCTGAGAAAAAAAATGGTATTGCTCAGGTAACGGTTGTGTAGTTCGAGGAATATCGTGGTGCTCAGGCAGGGGCGATCCTGCTCAGGGAATATCATCTTGATCAGAAAAAACCAGGGGGCCACCATATTGGGCAGCCCCCTCCCCAAAGCTACCGTGCTTCCTTGAACCGGCGGCGGGTCTCATCATTTCCTGTGGCAGCAGCAAAGTTCAAAGTTCCTTTAGGCCTGCCGGAGCAAAACGGTGACTTTAGTCTGACGGTAGCGTTCATTTCTCTATTTTATTTTATCCAGGTGACTTTCATTTGATCTCCCTCTTTCGTAAAGCCCGGTTTCAGCACCTCACCATCTGGCGCCATGCCCGGCAACCAGACTCAGTCTGACGCCATGCCCGACGCCATACTCAGTGCTAAGACCGATCTCATCCCCGCGATGCTACATCCTTCACAGCGAAGTGTCTCGACTCCGGAGACAATCCGATGGACACAAGCGCCTCCGTAGGTCTGTTCTCATCCTGGGGTAATAGTCTTCGAGGCTTTAGATATGAGGCATACTTTGAAATACAGTTCTGGTTAAATGCAATCTTCGTTCCACCCGGCGACGCCCTGTCTGGGCAAGGGCGAAGAGACTTTCCTGTAGTTTCCTGTTATTTACTCTTCTTTCTCCGAGTCCCTGTATATTCTGAAAAACAGGTATTTATCCCTGCAACATTCTGATGATAAATAGTTGCTCCAGAGGCCTCATAATAGTGAAACTTGGAAATCGATTCGCATTCTGCTATTATCCGCCCATGGAAGAAAGCAGGATGAAAAATTTCAAGCTGACCATAGAGTACGATGGCACGGGTTATCACGGGTGGCAGATTCAGCCTGACAGAAAAACCGTGCAGGGACAGCTGTACCGCGCTTTCCACGAGATAGCCGGCGAAGATGTGAAGATAACTGGCGCGGGCAGGACAGACGCGGGAGTACACGCCGTGGGGCAGGTGGCAAGCGTCCGCCTGGAGACGAAGCATGGTCCCACCGTACTCCGCAAGGCTCTGACAGCAAAGCTGCCGAGGGATATCCTGGTGAGACATGTGGAAAAAGTGCCTCTGTCTTTCAGCGCGCGTTTCGACGCCACGAGCAGAAGTTACAACTATATATTCATCACCCGAAAGACCGCCCTGTGGAAGAGATATTACCATTACGTAAGAACTGATCTGGACAAGGGCGCGATGCGGACCGCCATGGCGACACTCAGGGGCGAGAAAGATTTTGCATCCTTTGCCTCTTCAAGCGATATCAAGTCGACCCGGTGCTACATGATGAAGGCCGATCTTCTTGAGAACGGCCCTCTGCTGACTATATCGCTGACCGCCGATCATTTCCTCTATAATATGGTCCGGACGATTGCTGGTGTGATCCTCGATGTGGGAATGGGAAAGGATATCGATATGGACGAGTTGATCGAGGCCAGGGACAGGCAGGCTGCGGGCAGGACATTGCCACCGAACGGACTCTATCTTATGGGCGTAACTTATTAAAATACACCATGTGATTCAAGAATCTACCAGACAGGAAGCACCGGCGGAGTTTTTTCCTGCACTGGGGATGTTTTTCTCTGCACTGGCAGAGCTTTTTTTCTGTACTCGCGGAGCTGTTTTCTGCGATCTGACTCCGAAATTGGTTGTTAGCCGGGGCCCATATATGTATAATTCTTGTTTCTTTTCAGGGGGTAATCCCTGTTGAACTATGACAGTCGAGAATACGGAATAAAATGAACCACTGAAGGTGGACAGGGGGAGGAAAAAGATGAAATTTTTTATCGATACCGCGAATGTGGACGAGATCAGGGAAGCTTCGAAAATGGGGCTGCTCGATGGTGTAACTACCAATCCTACACTGCTTTCCAGGGAAGATGGTAATTTCAGAGAGGTCCTGAAGGAGATCTGCTCGATTGTGGAGGGTCCGGTAAGTGCCGAGGTAGTCTCGCTCGAAGCGGACGGTATGTTCGCCGAGGGAAAAGAGCTTTGCAAGCTGGCAGATAATATCATCATCAAGGTCCCCTGTACGATGGAGGGGGTCAAAGCGATCGGTATGTTCAGTGCCGAGGGAATACAGACCAACGCCACACTCTGTTTTTCGGCAAATCAGGGGTTGCTCGTAGCGAAGGCCGGAGCTACCTATGTGAGCCCGTTCGTCGGCAGGCTGGACGATATCGGACAGCCGGGCATGGATCTGATCGCCGACATGGTGGAGATCTACGGTAATTTCGCTTTTGCTACCGAGATCATCGTAGCCAGCATCAGAAGCGTACAGCATGTATATGAATCGGCTCTTCTCGGTGCGGACGTGGCGACGATCCCTTTCAAGGTGATCGCGCAGCTGATCAAACATCCACTTACGGATAAGGGTATCGACAGTTTTCTTGCTGACTGGGAAAAGGTGAAGAAGTAGCACTTGAGATGAGGAAGTGATTTCTTGACCCCAGGGGTTTGGATGAAACGGTTTGGACAGGTAGTTGAAAAGAAGCAGGTGATCTGCGGGTGAGGTCTTTCGAATCTAAATGGTCGAAGTTCTTTCCGGTGATCGTGGGGTTGATGTTCGGCCTTTCGATATCCCTGCTTGTAATCACGATCACCCTGTTGACAAGGGTTTCGAAGGACGATGATTTCCTGCCCGAGTCGTCAGGCAATATCGTTACGGGCGGTACAGGGATATTCAGTGGAGAGGCCATTGTCGCCGCCAGGTACAGGGTCAGCCCTGCAGTCGTCTCAGTCACCGCCTACAGGACCCAGACGGTATATGCCAACCAGGCCTCGGACCAGTGGTTTCAGTTGTTCAGGGGCAGAAGTCCCCGGCTGACCAGACAGAAATATCCGAGTTACGGTTCCGGTGTCATCGTCAATCCCGACGGCTATATCCTCACCAACGAGCACGTGGTCCGCAACGCGGAAGAAATTTTTGTTACGATGAAGGACAGTACCGAGGTAGTCGCCATCCTCGTCGGGTCGACTCCTGAATTCGATATTGCTCTTCTCAAGATCGAGGGCAGAAAACTTCCATATGCTCCGTTCGGAGATTCCGACAGGATCGAGATCGGCGAGCCGGTGATCGCCATCGGAAGTCCTTTTACATATCTGTTCAATGACAATCAGGCGACGGTGACTGCCGGAGTGATCAGCGCCCTGCACAGGGACGTGAAGCAGGGATCGAGATCGGTGCAGATATTCAAGGATATGATACAGACCGACGCGGTGATCAATCCCGGAAACAGTGGTGGGCCTTTGGTCTCAAGCGAAGGGCTCGTCGTCGGTATAAATACATTCATCTTTTCCTCGAGCAGTGGCAGCAGCAATATCGGGATGGGTTTCGCCATTCCGGTAAACACCGCGAGGATGGTGATGGAGGAACTGAGGCAGTACGGCAGGTTCAGATCCGTCTGGACCGGCCTTGTAATAAGAGAGCTCACTCCGGTTATCGTACAGGAGCTGAACATTCCCTTCACAACGGGTCTTGTAGTTACCCAACTGGAGCAGGGGGGGCCGGGAGAGGCGGCCGGCATCCAGGTCGGAGACGTGATTATCGAGATAAACGGAACGACTATTCTCGGAGCGCCACAGGCCGAAAGAGAGATATTCGGACTGCAGGTGGGTGATTCCCTGGACATCGTCCTGTGGCGAAATGGAAGTACTATCAGTGTACAGCTGCATCTCGTGGAGGCCCAGGATCGGGCCTGATGATTTGATACAGTAACGAAGGAGGAGATTTGATTCCCCGCTATTCACTTCCCGAAGTGGCAGATATATGGACCGATGAATATAAATATGGACTCTGGCAGGAGATCGAGGTCCTCTATTGTGAAGGCATGGCCGCAATAGGCATCATCCCGAAGAAGGACGCCAGGGCGATAAGAAAGAAAGCTGATTTCGATATCAAAAGGGTCCTTAAGATAGAAAAGAAGACCAGGCATGATGTGATAGCTTTCCTGACCAACATGACGGAATATATCGGAGAGCCGGGCCGTTTTCTGCATCTCGGGATGACCAGTTCGGACCTGCTCGATACAGCGCTTGCCTGCCAGATGAAGGCGGCCGGAGCGGTCAACCTCCGCAAGCTCAAGCGTCTGCGTACGGTGCTGAAGCGCCAGGCCCTGCGGTACAAGCACACGCCGATCACCGGAAGGAGCCACGGTATCCATGCCGAACCGACGACTTTCGGCTTGAAGCTTCTCGTCTGGTACGCCGAGACGGAAAGAAATATCGAGAGGCTCGAGAGGGCGATCGAGGAAGTATCGGTGGGGCAGATGACTGGGGCAGTAGGAACGATGTCTCACACCGATTATAGAGTCGAGAAATTCGTGATGCAGAAACTCGGACTGAAGGCTGCTCAGGTCACCACCCAGATAATCCAGCGTGACAGGCACGCTAACTATCTCTCTACTTTTGCCATAGTGGGCGCTTCTCTCGAGAAGATGGCCACAGAGATAAGGGGCCTGCAGCGCACCGAGGTAGGCGAGGTGGAGGAGCCGTTCACAAAGGGACAGAAGGGTTCGAGCGCAATGCCTCACAAGCGCAATCCCATCCTGACCGAAAGAGTGGCTGGAATGGCAAGGCTCCTCAGGGGCAACGCCATGGCGGCGATGGAGAATGTCGCCCTTTGGCATGAGAGAGACATCAGTCATTCGAGTGTAGAGAGAGTGATCCTGCCCGACTCGACGATGACCCTGGCCTATATGCTCGAGAAGCTCACGTGGGTCCTCG
>JAHOYU010000261.1 GCA_019038625.1 Candidatus Latescibacterota bacterium
AAAGCATGGAACAGTCCGTGACCCACCGGGAGAAACAACAGGGCGTAACACGCCGAGGTAAACAGCAGTCCACGACTCATCGTGAAAAACAGCAGACCTCAAGATAACCGGACAAACGGAGCCATCATCCCGTTTTGACATCACCATCCCCCAGTAACCCATAATTATTTATGCATTTTTTGTTCAACCGATTTATTGAAGGCTCGAGGTTTAGCCGTTCGGCACGGCCAGATAGACGACCTGTTCAGACAGCCGACCCGCTCAGACAGCCGACCCGACTAGACATTCAGGAGCTTGTCGATGGGAGATTCCTGTATTCCCGGGATTCTGCAGTATCTGACGGTCCAGTGGAAAGAAGGATAGACCTCTTCTCCCGAATCACGGCTGGTCCTGAAGAAATCCTCCCTCACTCCATTAAGCAGATGTTCGATCTCTTCGGGTGAACGGCTGTTTATGAAGAGGGAATAACTCGATTCCTTTTCACCTATCGACACGACCATGTCGCCGTCAAGATGATGGAAAAGACACTTTTCAAAAATGGCACTGATCCTTGAGGGAATCTCATCCATTCCGATCATGGAAAGATTCACAAGACTCAATTCCGATCCCATGATGTCGGCTCGCTCGATCATCATATGCAGCGGATGGACGAGGTCCTTCTCCCTGTTGAATACCGGATCGAGTGGAATAGCAAGGCTGATCGTGTTCCCCGGGCTTACCTGCAGCTCTCCATCCAGAGCAGCCGCCAGCCTACCGAGCACCAGTCCCCTGTGGGCCTCGTGAAAAGACAGGAAATCCTTCAGACTCTCTCTCGAAGTCCTGAACCAGCTGCTCGTCCGCGGCCTGAGATAAATAACCAGGCTGCGATGAACGACACCAAAATAATCGTTCTCTTCTTTCACCGAAGTGCTGCATTCGATGAACGGGTTTTCTGACAGCCAGAGATTGTATGCGTCGATAGCCGAGACGAGGAAATCCTTCAGCCTGCCATTGCCGGTAAACACCATGATATCCGGCATGCTCAATTTGAATCCTTTTATCTTCTCTTCTTCGACGAATTCCTCAAAAAGTGATTTGACCTCTGTCTTCATTCTGACGATCGTCCTGCAGACATTCAGCTCTTCTGATTCGATCATGAACACTTTCTGGAGTTCGTCGAGATTTGCTATAAGTTTCTCTACGTTACGCCAGCCGATGTCTATGAGTTTTTCCTTCTGTTCAGGATCGATCGTCTCGTCGCTTTCACCCAGAAGTCTTACCGCTGTCCTGATGGACGTCAGGGGAGTCCTCATCCTGTGTGACAGTGTAGTGGCAAACTTCGACCTCAATTCATCGAGTTTCTTCCACCTTGAAAAATCATGAATCAACACCAGATAAATATCGTCGCTTCCACTCTCGTTCATCGACCATATCTCCAGCCCCAGCAACCTGTGACTCTCCTGTCCCTTCACAGCTATGTCCGCATAGGTTATCGCCGACCCGTTAAGTCGGCTTTTCTCGAATATCGAATCTGTGCAGTGCGCGTCGACAATATCGTTGATCTCATTCTCATCTCTCACAGCAAGGATCACTCTGGCCGAATGGTTCGCGAAGACCACTTCACGAAAGTGGTCCAGAAGGATCACACCCTGTTCGACCGGCTGGAAGTATGATTTAAGCGTATCGTAGAGCGAAGAAGTCTCCGAATGAAGACTGCGTATGTTCTCGGCTACAAGATCGAATTCGACATCGTCCACAGGAAGGATAAGCACCCTGTCTGCCCCTGCCCTGACCAGGCCCATTGCGGCTGTTGAATCCTTCTCCTGCATTACTGCCACTATCACTCCGCGATAGCCATTTTTTCTGGAAGTCGATACAAATGATTCCGCATCGAAACCATCGGACGAACATTCGAGAAACAGGGCAGAGAAGGGCGACAGATCGATATCCCCGGGCTTCGAAAGATCGAATATACTTACTCCATCGATGAGACACCTCTGGAGTTGATCTTTCATAAGATCCTCGAAAGAACTGCTTCCGGAAAATATTGCTACGGAAACTTTTCTATCCTGGACCTTTACCGGTTTGACTTCGATCTGCTGCAAAGACATAGATGCGATTCCTTCGATCAAGACCTCTAATCCGACTTATTGGAAACGCAAGGGACATGCCGCGAATCAAAGGGAAGTGTCGCGGAGTGATAAGGAGTATAATCCACAACAGGGAACAATCGGGACACCCCCCGGTTCGCATTATGCATATCCGTGCTTATTATGCAGACCCTGGGGCGATTATCTGGATGGAAGAAAATCGAGATTGAAAACTATGCTGGCGAGAGAATCGAAGACCCGGTCTCCCTCGGAACCGGCGTCTATTCCTCCGGTAAAGACTATCTCCATCTGATCCGACATCTCGTAACGAATACCGAGAAGATAGCATTCCCTGTAACCTGGACCGTCAAAATCTATAACGAACACACTTCCACTGAAGGAGAGCCTTCCGCTGATGGCGAACTCTATCCTGCCTGATAAAGTGAAATAATCCGTAGTGACCAGGTCACCCGTATTGTCCTTCTGACCGGAAAAGGTGTAGACAGCGGCGGATCTCAACTTCATCATGGGATTCTCTGTCCGAAACTCCAGGCCTCCTCCAAGGTCCGGGTATATTCCACCATCGGAGGATCTGAACGAAAACGGTTTGAGTGATCCTGAGCCCACAGGCACTCTGACTTCTCCGCGAAAAAATATACCGGAAGTATTTGTCGAGTCTCCCGACACTCTCGTCAGAAAGGAAATTGCCCCGTCGGCAAAACCATGTTTGTACCCGCCGGTCAGATGTATCACCGGATACAGGATCCCTACTCGACCCGATGTCCTCGAATTTAAACGAAAGGGTATCGACAGTCCGATAATCGAGGCATCGAATCCGGCAGCATTTATCAGCGTCTCGCTGACCGCCAGACCGGAACCTGAAGTATCGACTTGCTGGTAGTAGGAAGGCAGGTCCAGATAGAGTCCTTTCCCCGAGACATCACCCGGGCAGAGGACATCGATTGTCATGAATGCAGCGAGAAAAAGAAGGAAAACAGATCTGTTCAATTTGAATTCCTTAAACCCTCTCCCTCAAGCAAGCGGATCGTACCCTGGTTCCCGAATTTGACCAGGATAGTCCTTCTATTACCGGGGAGTACCTCTTTGGCGACTACCTTGCCATAATCGTTCCACGATCTGTGATAGATAATATCCTCGATCTCGTATTCTTTCTCTTCCTCATACTCAAGTGCCGCTTCTTTATCCTCAGCTGAAAAATCTTCAGGAGCCACATCCTCTCCTGTGGCCGAACCTTTCCCGGCCCCCTTGCCATCCTCATCTTCGGATTCCACCATGTAGGGAAGAAAGCCTTCGCAACCAGGACACTTGAGCCACACGACATCATTGTTCTCGGCCTCGTCAACGACATCCATATCGAAGGTCTTTTTACAGACAGAACAGTACTGCTCGATCTTTCTAGTCTCTTTCTTCACATTTTTCCCACCTGGCTGCCCCCGGTGCAGCCCGTCATCATCCCGTTAATATTATCCTTATCAGTCAGAAATAATCCTGCAGCAATCGTCGGAATCTTTCTCGGTAAGATACCTCATACCACAAACGGGACACCTGAATTTCCCATCCAGTCTTCCATCCGCTTCAGCTTTGGCGAGCAATCTATGGAATTTTACGTAATTCTTACCTTTTTTCAGGACAGAATCATCATGAATCTCTCGCTTCATCGCATCTCCTCCCATCCCTGTAAAACGAAGCCATCTTCACCACACCATACTGTAGGCAAAACTTGCCACCGCTACTACATATTGTATGTTTACCACGAAATAAAAATGCAGTCAATATGAATTCACGAACCCTGAGCAAGATTATTGCTACAGGTCTCAATATATCATGGATTGATATTTTTTGCAAGCGGGGGGGCGGAGATTTCGGGTAATATAGCCTCCCGTACTCCGTTCAGCTGATTCAGGCTTGAATCCTCCGGTCACCTCAGAACAATTACCTTTCTTACTTCCTTCAATCCACCAGCGTCGACCCTCAGAAAATAGATCCCGGGGGCGACGGCTCTTCCGCTGGCATTGGTCCCGTCCCAGGTACGTGTCAGAATGCCACCCCTGACGGGCATGTTGAATATCGTCCTGACCAGCTGTCCCCTGACACTGTAGATGTTGACGATCACATCGGTATTTATCTCGACGAGTGAGGGAGCGAACCGGAAATCTCCCGATCCCTGCAGTACCCTCGTTCCATTGGGAGACCAGTAACTCCTCGGGATGTTCATAGAGAACACGACCTGGTTCGTATTGAAGTTGAGTGGATTCGGCACGATTGTCGAGACGAGACCGCTGCCGATCGGAATTATCGAACGCTCCACCATATCATTACTGATTTCAACAAACTCCTCCATGACCCCGTCGCGGGGGAATTCGAAACGTCCTTCGATCCTGTACCGGTACTGTCTGCCCATCACCAGGTCCTCGTCATAATACCTGTAGACCCTCCGGTTAGCCCCGGCTTCGGAATAATCGTCACCGTCTATCGTAGCCAGGACCTCCTCGGGAGTACCACTGGATAGATCCTGTCTGATCAGGAAAAAATCCGCATCGAAGATCTGTTCTGCAGTCTTCCAACTGAGTGCTATCCCCTCCGGCTGGACATCTATACCTGTTTCGAAAAACTTCATCCCGACATAGGTCACTTCCATCATTATCGATGCTTTGAGGCCCACACAGTTCTCCACGGTGAGATAGATCCTGTTATCACCAGGATCCAGTCCTTCCTGCATTATGGAGCAGAGACTTTCTGTTGAGCTGTCCCATTTCAGATCGGCCGGGAGAAGCTGGAATTCAAGATTGTCGTTTATCTGTATCCATCCTTTCGACAACCATGGCGAGTAATCGATCCTCACTTCCTCAGGCTGCAGCGGATTCATATTCGGCAGGGCATCATTTTGCGCGATGGCGTTGATAAGATAAGACCCGTCGAAAGTAGTGTCTGAATTGAACCCTGGCACGTAGATCCTTCTAAGCTCCGGTTCGACCTCGTAGATATCAGGAATGGAATTGACGTTCTCGTCAGACAGGCCGATATGTCCCAGCGTGTAGTCGCAGACAGGCATGACGTTATCCAGCGCGAAGGTGTGCATTATACAATCCGCTCCTTCGCCGCAGGGCACGGTCTGCCCCAGATATATATGCATAGAGTTTTCGTTCGGTATACTCAGGTACCCGTATTCCGGTTCGCAGTGCGCGGCGGAAGCATCACTCTCGTACTGTCCCCAGAAGATATGAAAGAGGCCCACGGCGAAAAGGTTCGAGAAATTACCACCTGTTCCGTATCGGCAGGCCGGGTATGGAATAGCCATGTATGGGCCCCCGAGGGCGGAATTAAGAACATATCTGGCCCCTCCCCAGCAGTACTGGTCCGGCAGGATCGGTGTCGGATCATAATGGGCGCTCTGATCTGCGATAAAAGCTGTGAACACCCAGTCGGCGCCTGCTTCCTCCCTGCGATCGTTGTTGAAATTGTGGATCGAGGCAAGAGTATTCGCTATCCCGGCATCGTATCCCAGGGCACTCATCGCTTCCCATAACATCACGGTCTCTGTGCCGTTAAAAGCATTCGTCTCGATCGGGTCCCGGGTGACGGGGATCCTGCGATAATTTTTGTGATTCAATCTGAACGTCAGAGGCACCCAGAGCGCTAACTGCTGTATCCTGTTGAGTGAGATCGAGACGTCCCGGACAGCATCTTCGATCTCATCGTCTGTCCATGACTCGTCTCCGTAATATCCCTCGGGAAAAATCAGATTGACCACCACAGATCCCATCAGGAACTCGCTGTTCTGGTCTATCCTCCTCGCGGTGATAGTAGAGGGAGACCCCTTCCGGACATCGGCCGGAGTAGTCATCCATTTGATCGGGTCAGGGATCTCCGTACTGTTCAGATCACCATCGTCCAGAGTGAAAAATGGCCTGTGTGTCTGGGCCCCCGCGGGCCCGGGTAGATCGATCTGGCCGGATGTGTGTACCTCTGGGATCCCCTCCAGAAGGAACTTCAGAATGGCGGCGTTTATCCTGTCTATTCCACTTTTTTCTATCTCGACCGGATCTCTCACCAGGCGGCAGATCCCCTCCATCACATCATCTACCGAAAAAGATGCGGGAAAGTATCCGAATATCGCGTCAGGCGGATATGCTATTATGCCCTTACCGCCTTTGTCATCGGCCAGGCGGCAGGCCTCCATGAAGACTGCGGGATCATCGCTGTCGATCAGTATGCCGGCAGGACGTAACCCCTCATCTTCGAACGGGCAGGACCGTACGCCAGATACAATTGATAGAATAATCACTGCGGAAAGAAACAGGACTCCAAGTGTTTTTCCCATGATCCACCTCGCTTTGCCTACCGAAAATAACAGGGATGGTATCGATATCTGGCGAAGGTCAGGATCGCTTCCAGACGGAATCGAGGGGTGGGAGATCCTCTGCTGCGCTGGAATGGAAACTGGTTCAGTTACGGAACGCTATCTCAGCACCACCACCTTTTTGACATTCTCTATGCCACCGGCTCTGACTTTCAGGAAGTAGATGCCGTTCGCTACTCTCTGCCCGCGGTCGTTCCTTCCATCCCAGATCATATCCTTGTACCTTCCACCGTAGACCGGCAGAGCATACAGATGTCTGACTCTCTGACCGTTGATATTATATATATCGGCTTCGAGCATTATCTTCTCGTCCGCTGCCGCCGTTCCCACATTTTCCCTGCCTCCTGACGATGACAGATCGGGAAACTCGCCTGGAAGTTTCACGGTCCATTCGACCTTGTCGTGTATAGAGAAGACAAGAGGGTTCGGAGCCACTGGAGACATGATCCCCGAAACAACGGGGAGCAGTGATTTCTCAGAAAATACTCCACTCGAATCAGCCAGGACAGAATCTACACCCTCGATGACCCAGGTGATCCTGCTCCTCAACTTGTATTCGTACGTATGCATTGCTTCCACATTGCCATCACGGAATACATAGTAATTTCTTCTGGCTCCCGGTGACGATGGGTCGTTGCCGTCGACAGTACCTATCGATACAAAATCAGTTCCCACGGTGAGATCTCTTCTGACGATATCGAATTGGGCTCCAAAGACCTGATTGGCTGTTATCCAGCTTATGTCTATATAATCCGAACCTGCCTGAGTATCGACCTGATAATACTTCATCCCGACATACGTGACTTCGACCGAATCTTTGGCCTGTAGTCCGACGCAGTTCTCGACTATAAAATAGATCCAGTTGTCTCCCGGTTCCAGCCCTTCCTGGAGGAAATAATTGAGACTCTCCCTCGATCCGTCCCACTTGCCGTCTCCCGGAACTATCTCTTCGATAAAATTATTATTGATCTGCCTCCAACCCCTCTTGAGCCACGGAGCATAATCTACCTGCGTCAATGCGTCCTGCCTCGGGTTACGATTCTCCACTGCGGCGTTCGAGGCTACCGCACCGAGCACATAGGTGCCGTCGAAAGTCGTGTCGCTGCTGACTCCCGGCATATATATCATCTCGACGATCGGACGGATATCGTATACATCGGGCACATTGAAGCTGCCGGGCAGATCGGAATAATCACCGAGTCCCACCTGTCCCATGGTCCACTCACAAATGGGAAGAGGATCCTCAAGCTCGTAATTGTTCATAATGCAGGAAAGCTGGGCCCCGCATGGCCCCGGCGCTCCCAACATAACGGCATATGAGTTGCCATTACTGACATTAAGGTACCCGGAGCGCGCGATACAGGGAACACCGGCACTGGCGTATTCATCGAGGGCCCAGAACACATGGCTCATCTCGTGGATGAACAGATGACTGAAATGGATACCTGGACCCATCCCGCACGCGGGGTACGGAACTACCTGAAACGGCCCCCCGAGAGCGATAGTATAAGCAGTATAGCATAGGGTTTCGGGGTTCCCGTCCCTACATCCTATCCAGCATCCATTGAAGCTGGCATCTACCATATACGAGGTAAAGACCCAGTCAGTTCCCCAGTACTCCCGCTGCGCATTATTGAAAAGATGTGTGTCACCGATATAGTCGCCAGTCCCGCCCGAAAAATATTCCATCGATTCAAGCATGATAAGCAGTTCCCTGATCCAGATCGGGTCGGTATTCCAGGATCCATCCATCGGTTCGAATGAGACAGGTATCTCCCTGAATTCGGCAGGACAGTTTATTTTAAACGCAAGATCGACCCAGTGGGTCTTTTGCTGGTACTGCGACAGACCTACATTCACATATTGAAGCACCTCATCGATCTCTCCATCGGTCCATTCCTCGCTCCCCCCTATGCTTGAAGGGAAGACCAGGTTGACGAGAACACTGCCTATAAGAAATTCTGAATTCTGCTGTATGCCCCTTTCGAGGATCTCCGATGGAGCCCCGGTTCGCGGGCCGGCAGTACCGCTGTATTTGATCCTGGTCTCTTCTGGAATGCCGGGAATGAAACTCTCGATCGGCCCGAAGTCCTTCCCGATGTCGGGATGGTCCTGAAAAAACTTCCTCTGTTCGAACAGACTGTTGACCACTTTTCTCGTGGTCCCGTCCATACGCCCGGGAATGGCTTCCGAACCATTGAAGACCAGGTCGACCTTCAGTCCGGCGAATTCTTCCACTCCGAATCCCGGAGGGAAATAGCCGAAGATCATACCTGGTGGCATATGTATAAGCCCCCTGGCCTCACTATATTTCAATATCTCATCGACGGCCCTGTACGTCTCTTCA
>JAHOYU010000262.1 GCA_019038625.1 Candidatus Latescibacterota bacterium
TCCTGGCACATCCTGATACATCTTCCACACAAAATGCATAGATTGTAATCCCTGTCGTAGAATGGGTCGAATTTTTCGACAGGCAGATTCCTGTAATAGACAGGATAACCGATATCATCTATTTTCAGGTATTCGACGACCTCCTGAAGCTCGCAGTCGCTGTCGCTTGGACAATATCGGCAGCCGGTCGTCACCCCGGCCTTTTTGATGGTGACCATCGATTCCCTGCATTGATCACTTTCCTCGCATATCAGGCAACTGGATGTATGTTCACTGAGTATCAACTGCAGGATCTCTTTTCTCTCAGCCTGGACCTGGGCCGTATGCGTTCTGATCTTGATCCCGTCCATCACCGGTGTCGTGCATGATGTTGGAAATCCGCGCATACCTTCGACTTCGACAATGCACATTCGGCACCCGCCGAAAGGGGTCATGTCCGAATGAGCGCAAAGGGTGGGGATGTAAATATCGTTGGACTGTGCGGCTTCGAGAATCGTTGATTCCTCGTCGACCCGGTAAATCTTGTTGTCTATGTCGACCTTGATTTTTTTTGTGCGTTTGCTCATCCGATCATCCCCGCTTTGACTTTATTATGATCGCGTCTCCTGCTATCGCATCGAAACGACATATTTCATAACAGGCTCTGCACTTAATGCATTTTTCCGGATCGAGATTGTGTACTTCCGATCGTGGGCCGGTGATCGCTTCAGTCGGACAGACACTGACACACAGCTGGCATCCCGTACAATTTTCAGGCACGACTCGATACTCGATCAGCGCCCGGCACACCGCGGCCTCGCAATGTTTCTCGTTTACATGCATCAGATATTCGGAGCGAAAGTATTTCAGTGTCGTCAGAACCGGATTCGGCGCGGTCTGTCCCAGTCCGCAGAGTGATCCCCTTTTAATAGTCTCGCCGAGTGTCTGAAGTTTGTCGAGGTCCTCGATCTTACCCTCTCCTCTTGTGATCCTTTGAAGTATCTCGACAAGATGTCTTGTCCCGACTCTGCAGGGGGAACATTTACCGCATGATTCCCTCTGTGTGAAATCGAGGAAGTATCTCGCCACATCGACGATACAAGTATCTTCATCCATCACGATAAGCCCACCCGAGCCCATGATCGATCCAGCAGCGGCAAGCGATTCGTAATTTACCGGAGTATCGAGGAATTCCCCGGAAAGACATCCTCCAGAGGGACCGCCGGTCTGAACCGCCTTGAACGGCTTAAGGGTTCCTCCTCCTATATCGAAGATGATCTTTCTAAGGGTCATACCGAGAGGTACCTCTATGAGTCCGGCGCGTCGGATCTTTCCCACCAGAGAGAATGTCTTTGTGCCGCTGTTACCCTGGATACCGAGCTGACTGTACCAGGATGCGCCTTTCCTCAGGATATTGGGCAGGGTGCCAAGAGTCTCCACGTTGTTTATGATTGTCGGCATTCCATGAAGGCCAGCCACGGCAGGGAAGGGGGGGCGCGATTTAGGCATACCCCTTTTCCCTTCGATAGAGGCGATCAGCGCTGTTTCCTCACCGCAAACGAAAGCTCCGGCGCCTTCCTTGATCGTTATGTCCAGATCGAAGCCCGAATCAAGAATATTGGCGCCAAGAAAACCATATTTTTTCATCTGCCTGATAGCTTTTTTCAACCGTGCTATCGCCAGGGGATATTCCGCCCTTATATATATGTACGCTTTCGTTGCTCCTATCGCGTAAGCTGCGATAACAAGTCCTTCAAGCACAGCATGGGGATCCCCCTCTATGAGCGATCTGTTCATGAACGCGCCGGGGTCTCCTTCGTCGGCATTACATATCATGTATTTTTGTTTTCCCGGTGATTCCCTGCAGATCTTCCATTTTCGGAACGTCGGAAATCCGGCTCCCCCTCTGCCTCTGAGCCCGGCCTGCTCGACTTCGGCTATTACATCCAGAGGGCCTTTTATGAATGCGTTGACCAGACCCTGATATCCATCATTTGCCATATAGTGATCGATTTCCTCGGGGTCGATAATTCCGCAATTTCTTAAAACGACCCTGGTCTGTGGTTTCAACATAGGCAGGTCGAAAAAGCGCGGCAGCCCATCGGTGAATCCATCAATGCTATCACCAAAGTAGCCGATTGCGAGTTTGCTGAGGGGGTTGCCTTTGATGAGATTTGATTCAAGGATTAATTTTGCCAGTTTTGGTGTGACATTCGAGTAACTCACCCGGGGCTTCCCGGGCAGCTGTATGTCCATCAGCGGTTCGAGATAGCAGGGGCCGATGCATCCGACCTCGACGATTTTTGCTTTGATTTTCCGTTTCTTGAGGGTTGTCCGTATTGTATCGAGGACAGTGGTTGCCCCGGCGGCCCTGCCGCAGGACGCTGTCCCAAGGAAGATCACCGGGATTTTGTTGTTACGCAGTGAATCCCATTTCCTTTGCGCGGCATTCTTCATTTTTTGAAAATCATTCATATTTTTCCATTGTTTCCCTGAGATGAATAACAGACATTTTGCTGTAAATATCGTCATTGATCTGGATGACCGGAGCCAGGGCACAGCACCCGAGACATGCCACTCTTTCGAAATCGAAACGCTTGTCCGTTGTGGTCTGCCCATGAGTGATTTCGAGATCCCGTCCCACCGCATCGGAAAGGATCTGCCCTCCCCGTACGTGGCATGCCGTGCCGAGGCATACTTTGATCGAATTTCTTCCTGGTTCGGTGAAACGGAATTGGGAATAGAAAGAGGCCACTCCAAATATCTGGTTCTCGGAGATCTTCAGAAATCTCGCTGCCTGTTTCACGTTGGCTTCTGAAAGAAATCCAAATTTTTCCTGGATACTCTGAAGGATCGGGATAAGATCTTCCTGTTTTCCCTCGAATCCTGATAACATTTTGTTCAGAATTTTACTGCTCACTGGTTATTCTCCCGGTCTGCCCAATTATTAAGGTTGACCTTCTGTGATAAAAAGATGCAATTCATAAGCTCTGTCTCCCCCCGCACGAAATCCTCAGCGAACGCGATACAGGTCGGCGCGCCGCAACAACCGCAATCGATCTGTGGAAGTTTCTGGTAGACTTTATTTTTCTCTTTCATTCTCTTGATGGAGGTCACAAGGTCACCGTCGAAGTATTTCGTCGGACGGGGCAATACAGGATTTTCAAGGTTATAGTATCCGTTTTTGTATTGGTCTATGATCTTTCTTTCATCGAGATCAGCTATATTCTCGTAGAGTGATTTCTGCTTGTAGCTGTTCGATCTTGCGATGTACGGGTTTTCCGGAGCAAAAGGTCCACCCACGCAACCCTGCATGCATGTCAGGGCTTCAACGAAATTGACATTCCTCAGGCGTGAGTTCTCGATATCATCGAAGATCTTCATCACGTGATCGACTCCAGTGACAACCAGCCTGTTCCCGATCCTCGATGACCAGTTTTTGCCGGCAAAAGTCGTAAAATCGGCGGAAAAATAAAAATCATCCGGCACCATGCTTATATCGAATGTTTCCTTAATTCCGATAACATGTGGAAACAGGAGTGAGTAGACGTCATTCATCGATACAGTTCCATCGAACCAGGATCTGGCCTTTTCTGCAGGCTGTTTGATCGAGACTATCTTTGCCGGGCAGGGAGATATATATACAACGGCGATATCATCAGGATCCATGCCCAGTTCGATCGGCAGGTTTTCTTTTATCTCTCGAGCTGTTATTTCCCTTGGAGCGTCGAGTGTGACGACAAGCTCGACCAGGTCGGGATATTTGACCTGGATCAGCCGGACAGTGGCGGGGCAGTGCGATGATATCCTTGGCAATCGACCCTTGAAATCATCCATATACTTCTCAATTACGACCGATAATGTGTCTGATGCAAAAAAGATGTCGACGACCTTATCGAATCCGAGTTGTTTTAATGCCATATGAATGATGTACGGATGGATCGATGGCTCGAACTGTGAATAAAGTACGGGCGATGGTATCGCGACCTTGTACTTGTATTTCTTGAGTCCTTCGAATATATCGGAGATCGCAACGACCGCTTTGCTTGGGCAGACAGATATGCACGTGCCGCAATCGACGCAGAGTTCATCGGCTATAACGGCTTTCCCCCTGATGACCCGTATTGCCTCTGCCGGACATCGTCGCATACAGGTCATATGTCCCATACACTTTTCGCGAATTACCCTGTGAGCATGAAAGTATTTGATCATCTCTTAAACTTTCCGGATCCTGTCATTCGACATAGAACTTTATCGCGAGCCTGGTTCCCACTCCTACAACACTCTTTATCTCGAGTTTGTCGGAGTTCTTGTCGATATTAGGTAATCCCATTCCCGACCCGAACCCAAGAGCCCTCATCTCCTCGGTGGCAGTCGTATACCCGTTCTGCATCGCCTTGTCGATGTCGGGGATCCCTTTCCCCTCGTCATCGAGAATCACTTCGACTAATGTGGGGGATACCATCAGGCCCACTTTCGCCCTCCTGGCATGCATCACTACATTCATTTCTGCCTCATAAGTCGAGATGGCGATTCTCCTGATAAAAACCGGATCAAACCCGATTTTTTTTAAAATCGATTTTATTGAAGTAGAAACCATTCCAGCGCCCGCGAAATCGTTTCCTTCTATCAGGAAATCCTGACTCAGAAGCATCTTGTCCGCATTCTGTCTGCCTTTGGATGGAGAAGATGCTTTTGGTTTTATTTCTCTGGCCGTGTTGATTCTGATACAGGCGTCAAACATATCCATTTCCGACGAGAGCAGGACCATCTGATGGTCCCTGGCGAATTTCTCGGATCCGTCCTTTGGTTTCTTGCCTCTGATGAATACTACTCCTTTGAATTCCGCCATATGAGCTGATATAACAGCCTGCCTCGTAGCCAGCCCGGTAACCAGGATCGATTCGGGTTGACCGAATGCCAGAACATCACTCATGAGATCGGAGGCATAGACATACATGATATCGGAATCGAGTCTGCTCTCGCCTTCGAGAACCGATGCTTCCAGAGCATTTTTTATCGATCTGATATCCAACGGGCCCCTTCCTCACCCCGGGACAGGCGATATTACTCAGAGCAAACAGTCATGGCTTGAATAGTGAAACAGCAATAACACAAAACCGATCAGTTATTGTCCAAGACCCAATCCGTAAAATTTACCGATAATCTCGAATGTAGGTAGCTCGGTAGACAATAGTGCTATTCCATGTTTCGAGGCGAGATCGACAGTCTCCTTCGGGATCGCCTTGCCACTCGTAATAATCACTGCCGACACATCTACAAGATTTGCCGCAGGTATGATACTTTTGTGAGTCTGAATTGTCAGCCAGATGTTGCCCGATTTAGCTCCTGCCATTACGTCACTGACCATGTCGGAAACAAAAACACCGCTTATTTCACGGTCATCGAACTCGATCAGCGATTTAAGGCTTGTCTTCTCAACCAATTCTTTTACAGTCACAAAATCCCTCCCGAATCTATCTCCTTATCAGATTAACGACTTAAAACAAAGATTCTCTCTCTGTAACCTCCTGCTGGGAAAGCATTCCTATGTCATGAATAAGCTCACCTTTGCATCTTGAAATATCGTTTATCAGATCAGAGGTAACTACCTTGATCCTGGAACGTCCTGTATCTCTTCTCTGGTTAAAATAATCAGTAAGTATCTCAAGCTTTTCCTGAGGAATCCGGGTTTGCGCATTTTGAGGCAAAAAGCCGAAAGCCACGATAAGCCATGTCTTATCAGCTTCCAGTTTATTCTGCAGGATCGCGACATCGCAATCATGCTGGCATTCGGTGCAATGCAGAAGTCCCATCAGATCATGAAAATCTACAACCTGGCTACACTCGGTGCAGCGTAGATCCAGCCTGATGAATTGAGCTGTTTCGACACAGCTCCAGAAACAATTTTCTTCACGGTATTCAATCCCGATTGCAGGTGGAGATCCTTCACAGAAGTATGTCCTTACCCCATTGCAGTGAAAGCACTTTTCGAAAACGATGAATCCGAATCGGACATCCCACATCTCCCACTGATGTTGACACTCGGCCATCAAGCTTCCCCCTTTCCGCACCATAAAAAGATGTGTCTGAGAATAAACAATTCCTTACGATAATCACTTATCAGCCAAGGATGCGAATATAAAGCTGATGTTATTTAAGCATAATATAGATATTTCGTCAAAAGGTATTTTTAATATCTCTATGCCGCTGGCGATAAGATTTTAAATATATAAAATAAGATATAGTTGTTTTACCCGAAAGCTCCATCCTGGCGCCGGAAGGGTTCCAGGCTAAAGATATTCCGAAAATATCCGATATTGTCAATAGCCGGGAATTGGTGATTTGATTTCCCATGGCCATGGGTGTGGGAAACATCTTCTGGGGTAAGCATCAGGACTCATCCCGGGATACTTGGAATTGAAATGGTCATGGAAGGCGTGAACGTCCAGCAGATGAAGACTCCGATAAGATCGAAAACTGAGCCCACTTCATGGTTCAAGACAGCAAGATGGAAACTGCCATCTACAATATTGGCCGGGATAGCTATAATAATTCTGGCCACCTGGATCATTATGGCTATATTCCCCGGCTGGAGTCAAAGCTCGATGCTGTTTCATTCCAGTCTGGAGGTTGCCGGGGCTGTACTTGGTATGGTTTTAGCGATATTCGTCCTGCTTCCTCAGCAGAAAGTCCTGACTTCAAGAAGGATGTGGATCGCCTGCGCGTTCATCGCTACAGGTATTCTCGATGTATTCCACAGTGTTGTCCTGTTGAATAATCTATATATATGGTTGCGCAGCCTGTCCATGTTTACAGGTGGGATCCTTCTGGCAATGGTATTGTTCCCTGATCGAGAGGTCTCAAAGAAAACCACATTCATCACACTCTTCGCCATCATATCAGGCACATTGCTTGTAGGCAGTTACTCGATGCATTACCCTCAAATTCTTCCAGTCATGGAAGAACATGGGGGTTTTACACATATAGCAAAATTGATGAATATCCTTGGTGCCAGCCTGGCCGTCCTTGCCGGTTCCAGTTTTGTCATTCAATATCGCAGAGCTGGAAGGTCGCAGGATCAGCTTCCCTTGATCTTGTGCCTGCTGCTGGCTACATCCGACATTATCTTCTTAACCTCTTCCATCTGGAATGCAGCCGGATGGCTCTGGCAGATAGTCTGCTTCACAGGTTATTGTTTTGCTTTCTCGGTGATTGTGTTTGGCAATATGCGGACGGAGAAAAGACTTCATGATAGTGAGAAAAAATACAGGAAATATGTGGAAAGTTCTCCGATCGGCATATTTGTCGCGAATTCCAGTGGCAGGTATATAGATGTAAACGAAGCTGCCTGTCAGATGACAGGGTATTCACGTGGTGAATTACTCGAATTGTCGATTGTTGATATATCCTCGACGAACAGATCTTCCGACAAAGTGGAATCTTTTGAAAATCTCAAGAAAACAGGCAGAATACAACAGAAAGTCCTTATTCGTAAAAAGGATGGCACAGACATTCAAATATTGATCGAGGCTGTCGCCCTTCCGGATGATTGTTTTATGGCGCTTTGTTCAGATGTAAGCGAGCTGGAGTCGATAAGGGAGAATCTGGACGAGGTTCAGTTACATCTGAAGTCCGTCCTCGATAATTCACCCATAGTATTGTGGGCGACTGACAGCGACGGGATAATCACCGTTTCTGAAGGGGGTGGGTTGCAGAGCTTCGGATTGAACCCGGGTCAGCTTGTCGACAAATCAATATTAGAGGTCTACAATAACAGCCCTGACCTGGTTTCTATGATCGAGCGCGGACTGGCCGGCGAAGAATTCTCCTATACGACGTGGGGCAATGAGCAGGCCTTGGAACATTTCATCAGACCAAGGAACAATAAAAATGGTGATGTTCTCGGGATCGTCGGAGTCTCGACCGACATTACCGAACGCAGGATAACTGAGAAGGAACGTGAAAAACTTCTCAACGCCACAAAGGAGCGCGTCAAGGAGCTTAAAGGGCTGTACGAAATAGCCCAGATAGTAAATGAACAATTCTCACTGGAAACTCTGTGCCAGAGTGTCTCGACTATTATCCCTTCTGCCTGGCAGTATCCCGGGATAACACGTTGTCGTTTGATCTTTGGCGGGCATGAGTATGATTCCGAACCATTCGAGCCGACCATATGGAAGATGGATACTTGTATCCAGATCTTTGGAGAAAAGCGCGGTGTCATAGAAGTATACAGCCTGGAAGAAAGTTCGGATCCAGACAGGGAGGTTTTCCTTGCCGAGGAAAGTGAACTGCTCGACGCTATCTCCAATATGCTGGGGGCGGCGATTGAGCGCAAACAGGTAGAGATGGAGCTGCGGGAGCAGGTCGATTTCACAAACAGACTCACAATGATGGTACCATTCGGCATTACACTCATTGATGCAAAGGACATGGAGATCACCATGGTGAACAGAGTAGCTGCTGGAATTATCGGGCTACCGCCACAGGAGATCATTGGACGGAAATGTTATGAATTAATTTGCTCGAACAAGGAGATGTGTGTTTTATCGAAAATTGTAAATGAAACCTACACTGTGGAGAGTAGCATCATTAACAGCAGCGGAGATCCAGTCCCCATTATTAAAACTGCTGCCACAATCAGGCTGAATCAAAGAGAGTGTATTCTTGACTGCTTTGTGGATATTTCCGAGAAAAAGAAATCTGAATATAAAGCGAATCAACTGGCAGAAATTGTAGAAAAGGCTGACGAAGGGATCGCCATCGCGAATCTGGACGGCGAAATACAATACGCGAATCAGGAATGGGTCAGACTGCACGGTTATGAGAGCGGTGCCCAGTTGAAGGGCGAGCATTGGAGCATCTTCCATTCGGAGAAACAGATGAGGGAAGAAATCCTTCCGTTCAACGAAATAGTCATGCAATGTGGACACCTTACGGGCGAAGCCGGACATATGCGAAAAGACGGCACAATATTCGAAGCCTTGAATACGGTCACCTTGCTTAAAGACGAAAAGGGTGTTCCACATACTTTGGTAAACTTCACGCAGGATATAACCGGCCGCAAGGTTATCGAAAACGAACTGGAACAATCACGCAAGTTCAACGCTGTGGGGCAGCTTGCGGCGGGCATTGCTCATGAAGTAAATACTCCCATCCAGTATGTGGGAGATAATACAAGATTTCTGGGTGAATCGTTTCAAGCTCTATCAGCTGTATTGGGAATGTATGAGGAACTCAGAGAAGCAACAGAACATGGTGAAGTCTCTCCCGAGCTTGTCGAGAGAGTCGCGGCTGCGGTAGAGGATGCGGATGTGCCCTACCTGATGGAAGAGATACCTCTGGCACTCAGGCAAACGATAGAAGGTATAGACCATGTCTCGAAGATCGTCCTGGCTATGAAGGAATTCTCCCACCCGGGCAGTGAGGATATGGAAATCGGGGATATAAACAAGATACTCGAGACTACCATCACACTGTCTCGTAATGAATGGAAGTATACTGCCGATCTGAAGACCTCACTTGACCCTGAACTACCCGGGATATATTGCCTTCCCACCGAGATGAGCCAGGTTTTTCTGAACATCATTTTGAACGCGGCTCATGCTGTCGGTGAAAAGAACGCTGACACCGGTACCAAAGGAGTCATTACAGTCAAGACCTGTCTGAAGGACAGCTTTGTAAAGATTCAAATAGAGGATGATGGCCCGGGTGTCCCCGGAAATATTCGTGATCGTGTGATGGAGCCATTCTTTACGACTAAAGAAGTAGGTAAGGGCAGTGGCCAGGGACTGGCTATCGCACGTTCTGTAGTCGTAGACAAGCATGGGGGGAAGTTTACTTTTAATACCGAAGAGGGCAAGGGCACTGTATTTACTATCCAATTGCCATTTACAGAGAAAATGACTCCAGAAACAGTCAGATGATCCATCCGCGTTTATTCTTCACGGACTACCAGCTTGAATCCCTTGCCGCGTACGTTTTCTATCTCGACGCGGGGGTCGTCGACGAGGTGTTTCCGCAGTTTCGATATGTAGACGTCCATGCTGCGCGACGTGAAATACCCCTGCTCACCCCAGACTCTGCCCAGGGCGACTTCCCTGTCGAGAATCGCATTTTTGTGGGTACAAAGCAGCATGAGAAGGTCGGCTTCCTTGTCGGTAAGTTTCCTGGTCGATTTATTAATGGTCAGTTCGTGACGACTGTGGTCGAAAGTGAACGCGCCGATCTCAAACTTTGTCCGGGAAGGATCCCCGTCGACGGATACTCCCGTTCTGCGGAGTACCGCCTGTATCCGAAGTATCAGTTCCTCCATGCTGAATGGTTTGGCAAGATAGTCATCCCCGCCGATTTTGAAACCCTCGATCCTGTCCTCTTTCAATGATCTTGCAGTGAGGAAGATGATGGGGGTCGTCTGATCTTTTTCCCTGATCTCCCTCGCGAGCGTGAACCCGTCTTTCTGTGGCATCATGACATCGAAAAGGCAGAGATCAAAATGACCTTCATGAAAGGCCGCTTTAGCCTGGATTCCGTCAACACACCTCACCACTTCATATCCCTGACGCTCGAGTGATTCCTCGAGGACAAATCCCAGGTTGTCATCGTCTTCGGCCAGTAATATTCGTGTTTTTTCCATCAGTCTCTCATTCCAGTGCATGTCGGCAGGAGGGCGACCCTGATCTTTCAGGTCGAGGCGCCACCGGCCTTGCTTTGAAATCGTTTCGGGAGGTTGATCCTGAAGCTGGAACCCTTTCCCTGCGAGCTGCTGACTATTATGGAGCCGCCATGCGCTTCCACGATGAGTCTGACATAGCTCAATCCGAGACCGAATCCTTTCACATCATGCAGGTCTCCCGTGCTGATCCTGAAATAACGGTCGAAGATGTGCCGAAGATCCTCATTTTTTATTCCGATCCCGTTGTCTTTTATCGTTACGACCATTTCATCGCCCTCATCCGAAGTGGAGATGACGATATGAGGTGGGCCGACAGTATACTTTGCGGCGTTATCAAGGAGGTTGTGGAAGACGTTACCAAGGTGAGTCGGGTCTGCCTCGATCATTGCCGTCCCTGTAGCAAACGCGGTCTCGATCTTTCCGCCCAATGGCTCGATCCTCATCGAGACACCTTCTACTGCCGACATCAGCAGTGCGTGAAGATCCACGGGAGAAGCGTCGAGATTGAAGTCTCCCTCTTCAAGCGCCGCCATTTCGAGTATTTTTTCCACCTGGCGCTTCATCCTTCCGCTTTCCTGCTTTAAGATGCGTGCATAGTTCGCAAGGCGTTCCGTATCGATCGAGCCCTGTTTCGCGCCAAGATTCTCGCCGACGATCGCAATGGTCGAGACGGGAGTCTTGAATTCATGTGTCATGTTGTTGATGAAATCGATCAGCTGCCTTGAGAATCTTTTTTGCCTCCAGAGGGTGCGGATCACAAAAATATAGCAACCAGCGAGCAGGATAATCGACAAAAGGGCCAGTATCAGGAAAGCGCTCTCGCGCCCGAGGAGATATGAGGACTGATCCGGGAAATAGAGAAGTAGTTCGTCATCCCTTGCGACAAGGTCGTGAGGGAAGAGACGAGTTCTAAACTCGCTCTCTGAAAGTTTGTCTCCATATTCTTCCGGTGCCGCAAAGATCAACGAATCTCCGTTGTTCGATGCTATCCCGTAAGCATACTCAGTGTTTATGCCGGCATCGGAAAGAGTTATAGTCATAATCGAATCGAGCCAGGCCGGCTCGATCCTGTCAGTGGCTCGGGCCGTACCCATACCGCTCATATCTTCAAGGACTTTTTCAATGATATAGCGTCGTTCGAGAAAGGGGATGCTATCCGGCACGATGGCTGGTAGAGATCGATCTGAGTCTTCTATCACATGTGAGCAGATCGTCGTGTCCGCAGAATGACCTGCTGTGTCAACCAGCATGATTTTGATAAAACGGGTAGCAGACTGACCGGGTTCGGTTGCATGGTCGGCGATTGTCTTTGTTTCCCCATGATCTGTCAGGGTCGAATTGATCCAGACCTTAATGCTGTCGGTCCCGGTGACGGGATCACTGATCTTGATTATCCTCTCATCTCTGGCGAGGATGTCGTTCCCGCCGACCCTGAATGTCGTGGTCATCCCTCCGGATGTCCCCGAGCTGTCAGCCACGAAATTATTGACGATGACCCATGCTTCCCTCGTCTCGAGTCTCCGGGTGATACTGTGAAGGACTCCGTTAACATTCTGGGAGAAAATACGGAATTCGCGATCATAAGCGTGATCAAGGTAGGCGACCTGTACCACGATCAGCCCGGCAAGAGCCAGCCCGACGAGTGTACTCAGGAAAATGTATGTCCTTCTTCGTGATCTCATATTCTGATTTTACATCATTTCACAGCAAGAAGTACCCTGTTTAACATTCTTTAACATTTGATAACACTTATTGGCGAATCAGACAAGGCGTTCCAGCCATATAATCATTCATGATGATCGTCGATGTCATCCAGGCGATCGAACGACCATCGAAGCAGCAAAAGATCGAGACCATTGAACCAGGAGGTGTGTTTTGAGAATTAAATCAGTCGCTTTGGCCCTTCTCGTCATCCTTGCGGTGGCGATGTCTGTTTCAGCCCAGAAGAAGACGGTTCTGAAGATCGAGGGAGAGAACCTCTTCATGTTCCAGGAATTCATCCTTGTCCTGGCTGAAGAAGATGGAAAAGTAACCGTGTCCGTGGCACCCCCAGAGGGGACACTTCCTAAGGAATATGAGAATATCGACATCCAGGGCGGAGATATTGTCAAGATGATGAACGGCAAACGCGTCAAAACGACGGCCGCTATCAAAAAGATCTACGAGAAGCTCGAGATCGGAGACGAGATCAAGCTCGGCGTAAAGCGCGAGGACGAGATGTTCATCGTCACATTCAAGAAAGCAGATCCGGAGGATATGAAGGGCAAGATGATGATCCGTAAGGAAGTCATAGAAGATGAAGAAGATATAGAGGAAGACTGATATGAGGATCTCCAAGAACGTCAATGTATCAGCCGCAGTCATTTTGCTGGCGGGACTCGCCCTGTTTGTCGGCCTGCTGATAACATTCTCTGGTAACGTATCAGCACAGACAGGCGTACCTTTCAACGAGCGCGATGATACATATCCCCTGCTCGGGCTCAAGAGAGCGCGGGAGGCGTTCGAGTTCGCCCGGGCCCAGATGGAGCGAAACCAGGGGATGTACGATAAGGAGTTGATATCGTTCCAGGAGTACGAACAGGCAAAGAAACAGTTCTCGGATGCCGAAGTCAACTACCAGCAATCACTCCTTGCCGTACTTTTCGAGAAGCAGTTCGTTTCCGTGCGTGAGGCGGTCAAGTACCAGGCCGTCGACGGCAGCAAGCACGTGAGGATAGTGCTGGCAAACACATCCGGAGGGAGCGCGGATTTTCTCAAACTTGTAAATGTCAACGAAGAGCTTTTCAGATCACTTCAACCAGATATCGTCAACGACATCTACGTCTCATTGCTCAACGATGAAGGGGCCATCATAAGTCAGCCCTACGAGATGAAAGTCGAGCAGCTCAAGTTCGGAACCCCCGTGGAACTCGATTTCGAGATACTGCAGGACCTCGATGTGCTTACCGTTGATATAATCTATGGAAACGGCAGCAGGCGGACACCGAAGATCTTTCTCCAGAAGGATTCGACGGTCGACCGTGTGGTCGTACAGTCCGAACAGTTCTCGCAGGAAGTCGAGCTGGGAGGCTCCGCGTCGTTCGACCTGAATCTTGAGCTTTTCAGCTCGATGGCGAACACTTACAAGCTGGAAGTAGTGGGCCTGCCGCGGCAGGTGACGAGGTATTTTGTGGGTGGTTCGGGCAGCGCCCGCATAAGCCAGTTGAAATTTACCGAACGGACAAACAGCGTTTCGGCAGCCCTTCGTATTTTCATGCCTGACCGGTCATCGCAGCAGGTCGTCCCGGGTGAACCTATCCAGTTCTACGTGCTCGCGGTTCCCCGTGACAGAGTTGGCTCGATTCCGGATGTCGACAGGGAGGATATTACACATGAAGAGCTGAAAGAGCTCGGCGTGGGTTTCGTAAGACTCGAAGTGGTACCACGCGGAATCGGACGACTTCTGGTACGCGCGCCGCAACTCTATCACTCTATCGAAGCTGATGGCAGCGTTGAGATGAGTATCGTGCTCGTTAACGAGGGGACAAGGCGACTCGACAATGTCGAGATGAAGATCGACGCTCCTTTCGAATGGAAGAAACGCACCGAGCCACCGGTGCTTCAATCACTGGACGTGAGCGAGGAGCGGACTGTAAGACTGTTCTTCACTCCTCCGGAAGACATATCCGTGGGACGTTACGAGTTCAGGATCCGCAGTTCGTCTCTCTCCGATGATCAACCTGTCCGCGGGGAGGATAAGACCGTGACCGTAGAGATCAAGGCGAAGACCAATGTCATGGGGGTATTCGCGCTGATCCTGTTGATACTGGGTGTCGTGGCGGGGATCGTGATCTTCGGAGTGAGATTGTCCAGAAGATAGGCGAGCATGGATGAAAAAAATATCAAGACGAAAGGTATAATCAGATGAATGAAGCAAGCAGCAATCCTGTCGGTCCGGGATGGAGCGCCGGGAGGAAAGGTGGAATGATCGAGGCCATCGAACTGACGAAACGGTACGATGACGGAGTGCTGGCTCTCGATCACGTCTCTTTTTCAATAGATCCCGGCCAGGTCTTCGTGATGCTTGGAGCGAATGGTGCGGGAAAGACAACTGCGATCAACCTGTTCCTCGATTTTATCGAGCCGACCGGGGGCGAGGCAAGGATAGCTGGTTTCGATAGCTGTCGAGAACCGTTGAAGGCGAAAGAGAGGGTCGCCTACGTTTCCGAGAACGTGATGCTCTACCCGAATTTCACCGCCGTTCAGAATCTCGATTTTTTCGCGAGACTAGGAGGCAAGACGGATTACACGACAGACGACTACAGGCGCGTTCTCTCGAGAGTCGGTCTCGATGAGGAAAGTCATTTCAAGAAACTGAAAGATTATTCTAAAGGGATGCGCCAGAAATGCGGTATAGCGACGGCGATCCTGAAGGATGCCTCTGCGGTACTTCTCGACGAGCCGACCTCGGGGCTGGATCCCAAAGCCGGGCGCGAGTTCATCGAATTGATAAAGTCACTCCGTGAGGAGAAGAAGGCGGTATTGATGTCGACGCATGATATCTTCAGGGCGAAAGAGATTGCCGATATAGTCGGCATCATGAGTGGGGGGCGGCTGGTGATGATGCGTTCTCGTGAGGAACTCGAAAACGAGGACCTTCACGCGCTATACATGCAGTACATGGGTGGCCGGACGGACACGATCGTGTCCTGAGGCCGGAATATAATGGAGAAGACGTCATGATCAGTCTGATAATAGAAAAAGAACTCCGCGATATGCTTCGCTCCAGAAAGTTTCAGCTGAGTTTTATCGTTTGCTCATTCCTTATAATCCTGACCTTCTTTGTGGGCGCCAAAAATCACCAGTTGAACATGTCCAGGCACGAATCAGCGGTCCGTGAGAACCTCAGAAAGATGGAAGGCATCACCGACTGGATGGAAGTACGCAATACCAGGGTATTCCTTCCTCCCAGCCCTCTCGAGGCGCTTGTCTGCGGGGTGTCGAATGATATAGGCAGGACCATCGAAGTATCGGGGACGGGAGAGCTGGTAACCGAGGACAGTCGGTATAATGAGAATCCGGTAATGGCGGTTTTTCGGTTTCTCGATCTTAATTTCATTTTTCAGATAGTGCTGTCCCTGTTCGCGATCCTGTTTGTGTTTGACGCCGTGAACGGGGAGAAGGAACGGGGGACCCTCCGGCTGATATTCGCGAACTCGCTGCCTCGAGACAAATTCATCATCGGTAAATGGGCCGGCACGATGCTGGCAGTCTGTGTTCCGATGATCGTCCCTATCCTGGTCGGGTGTCTCATCCTGCCTCTATCAGGTGTGCAGCTCAGTGGGGGGGAATGGTCGAGGCTGGCCATCATCGTCCTGACCGGGTTTTTGTTCTTCAGTACGTTCGTCGCGCTGTCGCTTTTTATATCGACTCTTTCGAAAAAGTCGTCGAACGCGTTTCTGGCACTTCTGGTCGTATGGATCTTTGCCGTATTGATCGTTCCTCGTTCGGCGGTACTGCTGGCCGGTAACGCTGTAGAAGTTCCATCGGTCGACGAAATACAGGCTCAGAAGACGAGGTTCAGGATGCAGTCGTTCATGGAGGATTTTGAGAAAATGGACGGGTTCAAGCCGGAGAGTACGGGAGATCCGGAAAAGGCCATGGCCGAGTTCAGTCAGTTGATGGAAGAGATACATAACGAACGTGACGAGAAGCTGCAGGCATTTGCTGACCGTTTGAACGAGGAGAGGAAGAACCGCCAGATCGTACAGCAGAAGGTCGCCTTCAATCTCGCGAGGGTGAGCCCGAGTGCTTCGTTTTCTCTCGCCG
>JAHOYU010000263.1 GCA_019038625.1 Candidatus Latescibacterota bacterium
CGTATGAAGCGTGGAGAAGACGAGGTGCCCCGTATCGGCAGCCATGAGAGCGATCTCCATGGTCAACGCGTCCCGGATCTCTCCCACCAGGATGACATCGGGATCCTGCCTCAGAATATGCCTGAGAGCTTCGTGAAACGACGAGGTATCTGTACCGATCTCTCTCTGGTTGATTATACTCTTTATATCGTGATGAAGAAACTCTATCGGATCCTCGATCGTGATCACGTTTTTATTGGTTTTTTCGTTTATCTCTCTCACCATCGCGGCAAGTGTCGTTGACTTTCCACTTCCCACGGTACCGGTGACGAAGATCAGCCCCCTCTGCTTGAGAGAAAGATCCTTCAGCACTTCGGGAAGTCCCAGTTCGTCCAGTGACTTTATCTCAACTGGTACATGCCTGAATACCATCGCTATCGACCCACGCTGTACGTAGAAGTTCGCTCTGAATCTTGCCAGACCGGACACTCCAAATGCAAAGTCAACTTCCCGGGTCTTCTTGAACTTCTCTTTTTGTCCCGTTGTAAGTATCTGGTCGGATATCTCTTCCATGTCTTTTGGACTGGGTCGGTCGAAATCGAGATGGACAAGTTTTCCATCCACCCTCACAACGGGTGGAATCCCCGCCTTCAGATGAAGATCCGAACCACCTTTTGAGATCACGGCTTCCAGAATGTTCTTGATATTCATGCGATGATACCCTTCCAATCGTAGCAGACCAGTTTTCCCCTCGACGGGGTCTCAAATATATACGCATTCCGAGCGATGACATTGCATTTGATAACGTCATTCACGGATAAACTGCATATTGAAGATTGATTGCAAATATCAGGCCGATTCGATCAAAAAAAGCGGCTGACCGAATTCGACTGGCTGGGAGTTATTGACGAGTATTTTTTTGATCGTACCACTTTTCTCGGCTTCTACCTCATTCATCAGCTTCATCGCTTCGATAATACATATGACCTGCCCCACTTCGACATGCTGCCCGGGCGTAACGAAAGCGTCGATGTCAGGGCCTGGAGAGGAGTAGAATGTGCCAACCATAGGAGAAACAATCTCTTCCATCCCTTCGTCTGTCCCGGCAGGAGTAAGTTCCCGGGCCCCGGGCTGTTCTTTCTCCTCCGTGTCCTTCCCGGAAACAGGCTCTGGCTTCGGCACGGGAGTCGTCATGTCTTCGATCGCTGGAACTGCGGGGGAAGGCGCGGACACGATTGTCTCAGGGGACGCGGATACCTTCTGTGAACGCCTGGCAACCCTGACAGTACGCCATAATGTCCTGACCTCTATCTCGTCAAGATCCTCGCTCTTGAGGATCGATACAAGTTCCATTATCATGTCTCGCAGTATCACTATATTCCCCTATGCCCGCTCAATATAGCGTCCGGTCCTCGTATCCACCTTCAGTATGTCTCCGATCTCGATAAAGAGAGGAACAGTGACCACCGCGCCTGTCTCGAGCTTCGCGCTTTTAGAACCGCCCTGCGCCGTATCTCCCCTGACTCCCGGTTCAGTCTCCGCGACAGCCAGCTCTACGAAAGTGGGCAGTTCGACATCAAGGGGGCTCGTTCCGTCCATAAGGACCGAGATCTCTGTGTTCTCCTTGAGATAGGGAATTACATCCTTGAGCAGTTCACGTGAGAGGGGGATCTGCTCGTATGTCTCCACATCCATCATGTAATAAAAATCGTCCGAATTATAGAGGTACTGGTATTTGTGCCTCACGATCCTTACTTCCTCGATCTTCTCTCCGGACCTGAAAGTCTTGTCCACGACAGATCCTTCGGGGATCTTCTTGAGCTTGGTCCTGACGAACGCCGGCCCCTTGCCCGGTTTTACGTGCTGGAACTCCACTATAGAGTAAAGTTGCCTGCCCATCCTCATTATGAGTCCGTTTCTGAAATTGCTGGTGTCCGCCAATTCTTTTCCTTTCAGGTATCCTGCCCCGGTTCCTTACCGCTCCGCTCCTCCATGTTACGAAGCCATCGTTGAAAGTGGTCCATCTCTTCGGGGCCATCCTCATCTTCATTTTCAACATTATCTTTCCCGGTATTCACATCTTCCTGCTCATCGTGAATCTCTTCTTCAGGCGGGTGCTCGGCCGACTCTCCGTCAGCCTCCGTCACGCCCCCTCCGTGCCCTGATGTGTTTTCGACTACCTCACTGCTCACATCATCGACAGATATCGTCAGCACTTCATCGTCAAATGTCTCCTCACGTTCCTTCTCCGAGGAATCCATGATCGATTCTAGTTTCTCGATCATCTTGCTGACTTCTTCACTGTCCGGTTCCGTCTCCAGGATATCACGGTACATCCTCAGAGCTTTGGAATAATACCCCTGGGAAGCATAGATCCCCGCAAGTGTCATTGTTGCGATCTCAGCGGGCCTTTCGATTATCTTTATCGATTCATCCTTCTGAAGGTCTATCTCTCTTACATGAAATTCCTTCTCCATCTCTTCGAGGGCATTCTGCACTGACTCATTCGTGGGATCTATCGCCAGGAGTCTGCTGTAATGTTCTCTGGCTTCTTCATACTTGTCTTCCCCAAGGAATATGTCTCCAAGAAATTTCAATGCTACCATGTTTTCTGAATCCAGCCCCAACACCATGTCGAACTCGTCCTTCGACCGTTCGGTAGCGCCCTTGTCATAAAAACATTTACCGAGGATGACATGAGCACTCGCATACTCGGGAAATTTCTCGAGCCCTTCTTCGCAGAGCTCTATCGCCTTGTCTACAAGCCCACTCTTCCTGTAAGCGTCAGCCAGTGGGGCGAACAGCCTCGACCCGGGCGACTCCCTGTATCTTTCTGACATCTGCCTGATTTCTTCGCTGATATCGCCAGTCATCTCATCCATCCTTTTAATGATCATCGAACACGGCTAGGCTAACAAAGCAGTTGGGTCGATGTCAAGCATTTGGTATCAGTCGCTTTTCAACCGGTCTTGAACGTTTCCACGACCGCCCTCAATTCGCGCAGCAGTATATGTTTGTCGAATCCAGGACCATACACGACGCAGTCCACTATCCAGAGTCGCTTGCGTGCCCTGTCGTAGATGAAGAAGCAGGAGAATGGCCCTCCAAACGTATCCTCGGAATTTTCCCAGTACCCATCCATCCTCATTGTTTCGTAAGGACCCAGTCTGTCCTCATGGAAAAACACTATGTCCCTTCTCATCACGTCCTTGTCGTACATCTTCCACGCGAGATCCGACCTGATCTCATAGAATTTTGATGAATCGGCCAGGGAGATCCCCCTCTTCCCCCAATGCTGCCAGGATATCGTAATGCCCCTGTGTGGTTCGCGTCGAATTATCTCTATGGCAGGAACATCGTTCCGTTCCTGAAGCACTTCATAGAGAAATGGTATTCTCAACGTGAATCCATACTGGCCCTTGAGCCTCGAGGTGACTTCCGTCTTTTCCTTTGTAAGAAGGTAATCCCTCAACCGGTCCCTGTTCGCTTCTTCTATGATATCCCTGATTATCTGCCCGTTGTTCGTTATCACTTTTTTCAGACGTTCTTCGGATGATGCAGTCACGATGACTGTCAGTTGGCCCGAATATGGATAATCGAGTTTCTTGAATATGTGTGTTCTACCTTCCAGGACATTTCTGACCTCGTTGGTCCCGATAAAACTCTCGATCACCCTTCCCGTCTCGCCCTTCCTGACTACACCGCAGATCACCATGTTCTTTGTCGGGGGCTCCCGTCTGACATCTCTCGACTTTATCATCCTGAGCTTGAACTGGATCTCCATCTTCGTGTAGTAGTCCACATGATGCTGCAACCTTTTGATGATCAGGTCGTTCACACCACCCGGCTCTCCGGTCTCGGTCACAAGCACTACATCGCTGTATGAACCAGCTGGCGGAAAAACCGTACTCTTGTTACAGGAAACAGAAAGGATCAGGATCACCAGTAATGAACCAAGTATATTTCTCATGCCCACCTCCACCTATAAAATAGACCTTGAGTCGATCCTCATCAAGAAAAAAGGGACAGATTCGTCTGTCCCTTTTCATCATCTCTATTTCGGTAACTACAGGATCGATCTCAGCGTTTCGAACTTCTCTGAAGCAGGAGCTTCTTCAGATGGACATTCTCCCTCTTGTAATACTCCACGTACTCTCGCAGGACTTCGTTCTCTTTCACGAGATATTCGAGTTTTCTTTCAGATTCCAGTGAAAATGGGCTCTGCCTGGAATAACTCTCCCCTGGATTCCTACCCATAAAATCATCGGAGACCATCCTGATCCCTGCGGGATATCCGCTGCGTGTGTAATTGATATCTATCCCCTGGCCATCCACCGGTACAGTTGATGAATTCTGCCTTGCGAGATTCGTGTTCTCCGAGACTGCCGGGTTCTGGCCTCCAAAGTGATCGCCGAAGAAAAACCACGCACCCGCAAGCACTATGACGATCGTCGCCGCCATCCCCGCGATAAACCTTGGCCCCCACCCGGAATCTCCGAACACCGCTCCGGCCTGAGTCCTCATCACTCTTGTTTTCTCGAATGCTATCCTGCGCTTGAGGTTCCATTCAAAACTTTCGGATACTTCCATATCCGGCAGATCACTCAACATGCCTAGACATTCTTCTATCTCCTGCGCATACCTTGCGCATTCGAGACAGATCTCCAGATGGTGCTGAAGCTGTATCTTTTCCACTTCAGTGAGCAACCCGTCCCTGTTTTTCAGGATGTATTCTTTCGCTTTTCTGCATCTCATCGTGGGATCTCCTTGAATCTGTTGTCGTCACCCAGGAGAGGCGTTACGGCTTTCTTAAAATGTGCCCTTCCCCTGTTGATCCTTGACCGGACGGTTCCAAGCTTCAGCCCGGTCGCGGCAGCGATCTCCTCGTAGGTCAGCCCATTGATCTCTCTCAGCACGAAAGAGGGACGATACTTGACGGGGATCTTTTCAACCGCTTCCTGTATCAATTCTTTCAACTTCCTCTGGTCCATTGAATCTTCGGGGCTTGGAGCGTCATCCTTCAGGTCGACCCATCTTCCATCGCCCCCACCCTGATCGTCGGACCACATACTGACCATTCTGGGTCTTCTCTTGATATTCCTGATCCTGTTCCGGACCAGGTTCGTGGCTATCGTATATAGCCATGTGGAAAACTTCGCAATAGGCTTGTACTTGTCGGCATGCATATACGCCCTGACAAATGCCTCCTGCGCGAATTCCTCGGCTTCGCTCTCGTTACCGAGAAGGCGGAACAAGTAGGCGTAAAGCCTGTTCTTGTATCTACCCACAAGAATGTCGAACGCCTGGTTCTGGCCTTCCTGGACCTTCAGTATCAGATCCTCGTCAGTCAGCTCTACCAGACTGTCCCGTCCGCTCTTCAGCTGTCCGTGCAGGTTCAATCCATCATCTCCTGTCCTGTCGTCTTCCAATGATTGATACCCCTGTCCGAAAACCAAGTTCCAACAATTTCCACATTTATGAATATTTTCCAGGTCCCTCAATCCAATGTCAATACTTCTTCTTTGACTTCTCTCACCTCCAGGGACATCCTTTCCGGACCTGATTCGTTCTCGATGACGATTTTCTCGGGGTACCCGGAGTGCCTACCATATCCGTATCTCGTATTATAACAAATGGTTGCGGCTACCATACATTGCCTGAACGATACCGGTAACCCATTCTCTCCACAGGATACTGAGAGCTTTCTACCTCTCCAGTCGCCCGTATCAGCGTTTACTTCTTCTGATATTGCCCCTGCTGTCGGACCTCTCTCTCCCGGCGGTTCGGCCAGTAGAAGCAGATATGCGATATCGTCTGCGAATATCCTGAATCCGAAATGTTCCTCGAGCATTGAAAGTGTCGTCCCGGTATCATAGATCTTTCCCCGCTCGTGGTCCTGGATGACGATCGACTCGCCGTCTATAAATATAGTGGCGTCTTCCCTGTATGAACCGAAAAGGCTCGAATGCAGAAAATCGATCTGCAGGGTACTGTCGGGAAACCTCGATATCCTGCAGCTTCCCCTTACTCTGTACTTTGGAAGGTCTATCCTGACCTTGCATGTTATGACAAGCACATCTTCAACGGGAAGCACCGGGTACCTGACCTCAGCATCCCCGGACGGAATTGCCTTTCCGGACGGAAGGACAGCACATCCACACAGGACGAGAATGGCTGTGATCAGAATCAGATATACAGGTGAGGAATCAGTCTTCATTCATCGCGGCCTTTTTCGCTTTCTGTAGTTTACCCTGAACCTCGGGCTTATCGGGATCGATCACGACGGATCTCGAGTACGCCTCCTCAGCATCTGTAAACAGGTTCAGCTTGAAATAAGTATCACCGAGATGCTCCCATATGATTGGATCACCTTCCACAAAGGTCACAGCTTCGATGAATATCTCCCTGGCCTTCTCGTATTCGCCTTTACGGTACTTTATCCACCCCAGACTGTCGAGAAAATAGCCGTTCTCCGGTTCCTTCTGAATCGCTGAGATGAGCAGTTCTTCCGCAAAACCAAGCCTGTCACCCTTCTGGGCCAGCAGATATCCATAAAAATTACTTATCGAAGGGTCGTCCGGCGAGATCTCGTAAAGAAACCGTACTCTCTCCAGAGCCTTTTCATATTCCTCCATATCTTCGAACAGAGACGCGATCTCCAGCAGTATCCTCTGATCTCCAGGCTGTAACTTCTCCGCCTGGAGCAGGAAGTCCAGGGCCCGCTTTCTGTCATCTATCTTCCTGTATATCGATCCAAGCATATAATTGTCATTGGCTGAACTCTTGTCATGCCGCTTGACAGCTTCTTTCAGGACCGCCCGACCCTCGGCCGGAGAGATCAAAGGCTCTTCTCCGGGATCGGAAGGTTCACCAGCCAACCCGAATGAGATCAGTAGAAGGCCGATATAGTTAGTAAAGTTTTCCGGCTCGACATCGATCAATCTCTTGAGATGAACCTCGGCTTTCCTTAATCGCCCTTTCCCCAACTCGATCTCCGAGATCACCCGAAGGATGGCGGGCCGCTCGCCTGTGGATGAAAGCAGTTTTGTAAAGACCTCGAGAGCCTTGTCATATTCCTTCAGCTGATAATAGAACCGTCCGAGATTGATCTTTCCCGACTCGTCCAGGTTCCCTCTTTCGAAGATCGGCCCAAGCAGATCCGCTCCAGACCTGAAATCTCCGTCCTCGTAATACAACTCCGACAGATCCTCGATCGCGGCCCTGTTATCCGGATCGAGCTCTACGGCTATGGTGAATTCTTCCTTGGCCTCGTCTCGCAGTCCCTTGTGGTGAAGCATGGAGGCAAGAGCGAGGTGCGCACTCGATACGGATGGATTTGATCTGACCGCACCACGGAACGACTCGATGGCATTGTCGATCTCATCTGCTTCCGCATAAATAAACCCAAGTCTGTAGTTTACGTAGAGGTCAAGTGGGTTGATCTCCCTCGCGGATTCCAGGACCCCACGCGCCTTTTCTACATCACCTGATTCCAGATATATCCTCGCGAGAAACTTGTGTACTTCAAAGCGTGGTATATTTTCCTCATCCTTGACACTATCGAGAAGTCTTACGGCCCTTTTTGTATTCCCCTGCCTGTACTCAGTCTCGGCAAGGATCAGTGTGCCCTTGGCACCTACCCTGCCGGAGCCAGCTATTCTCCCGGCATATTTTCTGGCCTCGTCAAATTTCCCCAGATCGAAAGTCACGCGGGCCAGCGCAAGCTGGATATCTTCGTCACCCGGAGCCGATTTTTCAGCCATTATGAAATATGAATATGCTTTGGTAAGATCCCTGTTCATCTCGTAAAAGGATCCATTGAGAAAATATCTGAGCGACTCGCCGGTCTCTCCGAAAATGCCTGTTCCCGGAATGGCCATCAGCGCAACTACCAGTATCAACGATTTCAGTCTCAACACTGCAACCTTTCATTCGACATCTATATAATACCTTAACGGGCCTATTCAGGCAAACCCGTTAAACCTGCCGGCAATCATGTTGTCGGGTCAATATACATATCTTTGACCTCTTTGTCGACCATGACACTCTTTATTTCCGGATCGCCGGCCTGAGGGTCTATCCGCAGGACTTGATTATACCCTTCCAGAACTCGAATTTCTGTAACAAACAGGTGTGGTTATCATGCCTTGTCGTCATTGACAACTACAGGAATATATTCTATGCTTCTAGCTGAAATCATGTGCACCCCTGCATTATGTCAGCGACCGGAAGGAGTCGATGATGAAGATCCATAAGAGGATGTCAGTAGTTTTTCTCGTAATTATCATGGTCGTTGTCTGCCATGCACCTGCCGAGGCACAGCTAATGGGACTTCTGTCCCTCGAAAGACTTTCGCTACTTGATGCCGGGGGAACAGGCGGAAGGCCCATGGGAATGGGGTCTGCCTATACCGCCGTCAGTGACGATGCCTTTGCTATCCTCTATAACCCGGCCGGGCTGACCCAGATAAAAGACAGAGAGATCTCTTTCGGGATACATCACCGGCAAGTAAAAATAGATGCCATTTATGACGTGTACAGAGCGGCAAACGACAATTCCTACACTTCGATCGGACATCTTGCCTATGCGGTCCCCCTCGACTCGTACTACGATTCTGCCGTACTGGGAATAGGTGTATTCCGGGTCTCTTCTTCAGATCTTGAATATATCAGAAACGCTTCGAGAATGGATCTTGAGGGAACGATCATGAACTCCTTTAAACAGTCCGGCTCGATCTATCAGTACAGATTGGGCGTGGGAGTCGAATTGACCCCGAAGATCGCCTTTGGAGCAAGCCTCGTACTCTGGAATTCGTCAGTCGATTTCAATGAGACTGTTGATTACACCCATGGATCATCGGATTCATCCTACACACTGTCCGACAATGGATCCGCTGAACTCACTGGAGTCAGCATTGAAGTGGGAGTCATGCTCTGGCTCAGTGACTATATCAAGGCTGGCTTGACCATGTCGACACCAGCCAAGCTCTACTATGACGGAGATGGCGAAAATTCCTACACAGGCACATTCCCGGACGGATATGGATGGACCACGGACAACGAATATTATTATATTGAGGACGAATTCACTATCCCGATGAAATTCACCGGCGGCATCTCCTTTTCAGCGGGAGACCTTCTGCTCGCGGCAGACGTCACCTGGTGCGATTTTTCCCAGGTCGAATATAACAACCTGAACCTTTCGAGTGAACTCGACCCGATGCGCGATGTCATCGAATCCTCATTCAGTTATTCGCTAGGCGCGGAATTCACGGTTCCAGGCAGCACGATGAGCATCCGGGGCGGCTATTCCTGGATTCCTCTCGCCATGCAGGGAATGGACGAGATCACTTATGTAATAGATACTCCTGCTGAATGGGGCATAGTCACTGAATACGATTTTGTCACAATAGAAGACGATCGTCAGTTCTTTACTCTGGGTATAGGCGGCATAGTGGACGATGTGCTGGCCCTCGACCTGGGCATTCGGTATGGAAGCTTCAAGAGAAAAACCGATTTCCTCACCGACAAACGTGATTTTACCGAGATCATGCTGTCGGGAGCTTACAGGTTCTGATATTCAGTTGAAGTTCAGTCAGTTTTGCGGCAGATTCCTCTCAGAAGCGACAGATACGCGTCATCGAGTTTCGACAGGACTTCCTCCGACAACCCTCCGCCGGTCTCGAGGATCATCGCGTAGTACTGCTCCAGATAGCGGCACAGAAAGACATCCTGTCTGTTTATTTCCGCTTCGATCAGCTTAAGGACCTCTTCGCGGCTCTTCAGAAATTGCTCATTTTCCTCTTTGCCGTCGACATTGTGAAAATAGTCCCTCAACAATTGGAGCCAGTAGGTGTCATGTTTGCCGCCATTGTCCATCACGCAACCTGGATGTTCCGTGAGGAAACAGTAACCATTCACAAAATAGACGCAGTTGAGCATGCCTTGAAGAAACATCCGGCGATGACAATCGACCGACATCTCATCGAGATTGCAGGGAAGCTGGCATTCCTCACATATTACTTCCGCTGAACACCCGAATGTAAATGGAAGATTCCTGGCTTTCTTAATATCACCCATCTGGACCTCTCTAGTGTGTCCTGCGAAGTTTCTTCAGGGCTTCCTTGGCAGCGATCTGCTCCGCATCTTTCTTGCTTTTCCCCCGCCCCTTGCCCACGACACTACTGCCGACATGTACCTCGATGAGAAACAACTTGTCGTGTTCCGGACCGGTCGTGGCTTTTACCCTGTATTTCGGATACCCTCTGTATTTCCTCTGAGTCCATTCCTGAAGATGGCTCTTGTAGTTTATGTGGTCGCTGTGTTCGACTATCTCGTCGAAATCGATCAGGATCAGATCTTCAATGAAATCCCTCACAGGATCCAGACCACCATCGAGATACATCGCTCCGATCACCGATTCAAGGACTGCTGTCTGAATCGAGTCCTGGCCGTGCACACCACCCTTGAACGCGTTATCACTGAGAATCACATGATCCTTAAGCGCGATCTCCTCAGCTTTTTTTGTAAGCACACTCTGACTGACGAGGAGTGATTTCTTCTGTGTAAGCTGCCCTTCATTCTCATCGGGAAGATTCCTCATCAGGAACTCTGTGGTTATCAGCGCGAGTACTGAGTCTCCCAGAAACTCCAGTCTCTCGTAAGTGATTCCTTCTTCACCTGGTTTGAGTTCTCCCAGAGTAGATCTGTGCGTGAGGGCTTCTATAAGGAGTTCGGTGCGTGTGAACCGGTAACCGATCTTCTTCTCAAGCGAAACAAATCGTTCCGAGTTCATCTTGTACCCGGAACGGAACAATTTCTTCAACCAATCCAGTGAGATTCCCATGACCCCTCTATGAATCATATCTCCGTAACAGAAGACTTACGTTATGTCCGCCGAATCCGAAAGAGTTACTCAGGACATATTCAAGATCCTTCTCTACAGGTTCGATCGGAATGTGATTGGCGACACAGTCAGGATCGATCTCGACAAGGTTCGCCGTAGGAGGCATCACCTGCTCCTGAAGAGCCTTTACACAAACGATGCACTCTATTCCAGCCGCAGCTCCGAGAAGATGCCCGGTGCATGATTTTGTCGAACTGATCTGCAGCGAGTCCCTTTTTCCGAAAAGTTCTACGACGGCCTCAGATTCAGCTTTGTCGTTATACTGGGTCGACGTACCGTGAGCGTTGATATAATCTACCTTGTCGGCAGTGATCCCGGCATCGTCCAGGGCCATCTGCATCGACCTTATCGCTCCTTTTCCTCCCGGAGCAGGAGAAGTCATGTGGTATGCGTCTCCCGACATCCCGACTCCGACCAGTTCTGCGAAAATTTCCGCTCCCCTTGCCCTGGCATGTTCGAGTTCCTCCAGAAGCACGATTCCCGCGCCTTCCGCCATGACGAATCCGTCCCGGCCCTTTTCAAACGGCCTGCTTGCCGTCAAGGGATCGTCGTTTCTTGTCGACAGGGCTTTCATCGAACTAAATCCTCCCAGGGCCATCGGGCTTATCGTAGCCTCGGCTCCCCCCGTGAGAGCAGCCTCGGAATATCCGTCCCTGATCAGATTGAACGAAGTGGCAATGCCATTTCCTCCCGACGCGCATGCCGAGACAGTGGCGAAGTTCGGGCCGGTAAGTCCGAAACGTATCGAGACCAGGCCTGCCGCCATATCAGCTATCATCATCGGGATAAAAAATGGACTGATCCTGCCAGGACCCTTTTCGACCAGGTTTCTGTGCTGCTTTTCGAATGTCTGGATCCCGCCGATTCCGGAACCTATGACAGTGGCAAAGTTCTCCCTGTCGAAATCCTTCCCGTCGAGTTCCTTCATCGCCTCTATCGACGCGACTATTGCCAGGTGGACATACCTGTCCATCCTCTTCGCTTCCTTGCGGTCGATGAATTCGATGGGATCGAAATCCTTTACTTCTCCGACTACCTGTGAGGAATATGCTGACGCGTCGAAGGCGGTGACGTTGGTGATCCCCGGTTTGCCCGCGACTATATTCTTCCAGCTGTCTTCTACTGTATTTCCACATGGCGTCACCGCACCCATACCGGTCACGACGACTCTTCTACCGTTATTAAGCACTTTCTCCCCCTGGCAGATTCCTGCTATTCGCCACGGTTGATCTGTTTTTACTACTCGGAGACGTGGCCCTTGATATAGTCTATTGCCTCTCCGACCTTCGTTATCTTTTCCGCTTCCTCGTCGGGGATCTCTACGCCGAATTCCTCTTCGAGAGCCATAACGAGCTCTACTGTATCAAGTGAATCGGCACCGAGGTCGTCGATGAAGGAAGCATCAGGGTTGATCTGGTCCTGATTTACTGAAAGCTGGTCTTCTACTACTTTCTTTACTCTTTCTTCGATCGTCATTGAGCTTTCCTCCTGTTTTTCTGGTTCTCTACGACATGATCATTCCACCGTCACAATTTATGACCTGTCCTGTGACGTAACTACCAAGTTCTGATACCAGGAAAAGCACGATATTGGCGACATCGTCGCCTTTTCCGAATTTTCCCAGCGGGATCATACGGCGCATCCCTTCCTGCACATCTTCAGAAAGGCCCGCGGTCATCGCCGTCTCGATAAATCCCGGCGCTATGGCGTTCACCGTGACATTCCTCGGGGCGAACTCCCTGGCAACCGATTTTGTGAATCCGATGATCCCCGCCTTGCTGGCGGCGTAATTACTCTGTCCGGCATTCCCCATCTGTCCGATCACGGAAGCTATGTTCACGACCCTTCCAAACCGTTTCTTGAACATGTGCTTCGTGACGGCCTTTGTGATGTTGAATGTACCGGTCAGATTGACATCGATGACACTTTTCCATTCATCGGCGCTCATCCGCAGAAGGAGGCTGTCCCGGGTTATCCCGGCATTGTTCACCAGGAAATGAACCTGGTCCTTCCACGCGAGGATCTCCCTGAATCTCTCCAGCGACTGCTCGTAATCGACGATGTTGCATTCGACTGCCAATCCGTCCACACCGACTTCTTTCAACAGTGAGACTGTCTCACCTGCGGTTTCAAGATTGACATCGATGACTGCAACATTGACGCCGTTCCTTCCGAGAGCCATGGCAATGTCTCTGCCAATACCCTGGCCCCCTCCCGTAACAACTGCCGTTTTTCCTTCAAGTTCTTTCATAACGATTGTCCTGTATATCAGAAACCCCTGTTTTCGACAAGTAATTTATTATAATCAGCCAGACAGACCGATCAGATCACTGACCTGGCCCGCTGTACCGGCACATACCGTCTCGCGACTTCTGTCGATCCTCCTCATAAGCCCCGACAGGACTTTCCCCGGACCAGACTCCACAATAAGGCCCTCGAACGCCTCACACATCACGTTCATAGAGTCGGACCAGAGTACCGGACTCGTCAGCTGCCTGGAAAGAGCATCGATGATATCCTCGCGTTTTCTGATAGCGCGTGCGTCGGCATTGCAGACCACGTCTGTCTCGGCGTCTCCGAGTTCGAAGCTCCTGATGTATTCGACCAGTTCATCCTGCGCGGGAGCTACCAGAGGCGAGTGAAAGGCCCCGCTCACGTTCAGCCTGACGGTTTTTTTCGCGCCTCCCTCCTGGGCGGATTCCATAGCCTTGACTACGGCATCGATGTGTCCCGAGATAACGATCTGCCCTGGAGAATTGATGTTCGCGACTACGGCGACCATCCCGTCCGTACTTGCCACGCCGCATGCTTTCTCAACATTTTCCCTGTCGAGTCCTATGATCGCGGCCATTGTCCCGGGTTGTTTCAGCCCGGCTTCAAACATCAGTTCGCCTCTTTTCCGCACTATCTGCAGCGCGTCCATTCCCTTCATCACCCCTGAGGCGACAAGCGCCGAATACTCTCCGAGGCTGTGCCCGGCTGCGATAGATGGCTCTATTCCTGCTTCCTCACGCAGTATCGAAGCCACGACGATGCTGTGCAGAAGGATCGCGGGCTGGGCATTTCTCGTCTCTGTCAGAACTTCACTTTCACCTTCGAAACACAGTTTCGAGATCGAGAACCCAAGTGTGTCGTCAGCTTCCTCGAACATCTTCGCCGCAAGTCGAAACTCGCCCACAAGATCTTTTCCCATTCCGGGGAACTGTGATCCCTGTCCAGGAAATATCATTGCCGGTCTCATCAACCTTATCCTCCATTGTCCGTTCCGGGGGGAAACATCCGTCTCCCGCCCTCTCAGTTTCTGAAAAGAATCGATCCCCAGGTCAGTCCGCCCCCGAAAGCGACCATGATCACAAGGTCACCTTTTTTCAGGGTGCCACCCTCATTCAATTCGCCGAGAGCGATAGGTATGCTGGCTGACGATGTATTGCCTACCCTGTCTATATTGACTACGACCTGTTCCTTCTCAAGTTTTAATCTTTTCCTTACACCTTCTATGATCCTGATGTTTGCCTGGTGTGGAATAAGATAATCGATATCGTCTTTTGTCACTCCCGCTTCATCGAGTGTCTTCTCCGCCGCGTCTACCATGGCCCTCACCGCGATCTTGAACAGGCCGTCTCCCTTCATCTTCACAAAATGCTGTTTCTGCCTGATCATTTCTTCGTCGAACGGCAGCCGGGTGCCCCCGCCGGGCCTGTACAGAAGATCTCCAAGTGAACCGTCACTCTGCATATATGTCCCCAGTATACCTTCGCCCTTTTCGCACGCTTCGAGGACCACAGCTCCCGCTCCGTCACCAAAGAGTACGCAGGTCGATCTGTCTTCCCAGTCGATGATCCTTGAGAGGACTTCGACCCCAACTACTATGGCATTTTTTATGTGGCCTATCCCGATCATGGACTGAGCCGTGGCAACACCGTAGATAAATCCGGAACATGCGGCGCTGAGATCGAAGGCGGCTGCCTTCTTCGCTCCAATCTTGTCCTGGATTATGCAGGCGGTAGATGGCAGCGACATGTCGGGAGTGACCGTGGCGACAATTATAAGATCTACGTCTTTCGCGTCGATACCAGCCTTTTCAACCGCCATTCTGGCCGCTTCGTACGCCAGGTCGCTCGCGGCTTCATGTTCAGCGGCTATCCTTCTCTCACGTATTCCGCTTCTCGTGACGATCCATTCATCAGTCGTATCCACCATCTTTTCAAGATCGAAATTGGTAAGGACCTTTTCAGGCAGGTAGTACCCAATTCCCGTTATCTTCGCGCTCCCGATACCACTTTTCCCGGTCATTTATTCCGACGCCTCCGTTCTGGACCTCAACCTGTCGTTGATACCACTCTCTATAAACCGCTCAGCGGTGAATATCGCATTTTTTATCGCTTTGGCCGAAGACCCTCCATGTCCGATGATCGTCACGCCATCAATACCGATCAGGGGAACCCCGCCGTACTCTGCATAGTCTAGAGTCTCTTTCATCCGACTGAACGCGGGCTTCATCAGAAGGGCGCCCAATTTCGCCCTGGCACTCTCCTCCACACCTTCCCTGATCAGACTGTTTATATAATA
>JAHOYU010000264.1 GCA_019038625.1 Candidatus Latescibacterota bacterium
TGGTAGAAGCCAAAAACTCTACTTTAGAAACCTCCACTTGACGGGGAAGCTTACGTAGTCATCTTCCCCGCGATTAGCCTTCTCCTCCTCGTCGATCCAGTCTTCTTCCTCCCACGACATACCCCGTCGGCCAGGAACAACTCGACACTTCCCCGCTCGGTAGAACGCGCAGGACTTCGGCCCGTAGCAGAAGGTTTCGAAGCGGTGCCGTTTCACATCTGGCTTCCACTGGTCGATGATCATTTCGACGGGCATCCGGCAGCCCAGATGCAGGTCGTGCATTTAGCAACGTACGTGGGGGCGTCTAGTCGCCTATGTCCGCGTTTTCGGTAGGGAGGGGCAGCCCAACCCAACCCAGGGCGGCGGACGGGGGCGTCAGGAGGGATTCCTTGGTTAAAGAACTCGGTGGGTTTGAGATCAGTGAGGTTAGCAGGTGATTTGGACTATTCGCCTATGCTATTCTCATCCCGCCAATGCCGATCACCATTGCAGGTTGAGCAATCATTCGACCCGAAAGAACAGAGATTTTTTCCAAGAAGGGTACATTTATGCCAGCTCCGGAATCAGTAAAGAAGCTAATTGGAACATTTGGCAACAACATCGATTTCTACAAATCCACCGAATACAAAGAAGACCAACTGCGGCAGGAGTTTCTTAACCCCTTCTTCAAAGAGTTGGGTTGGGATATGGACAACACCGCCGGGCTGGCCCCGCAATACCGCGACGTTATCCACGAAGCCTCCATCAAAATCGGCGGCTCCACCAAGGCTCCGGACTACGCCTTTTCGATCCACGGCCAATATAAATTCTTTCTCGAGGCAAAAAAGCCCGCCGTCAATGTGAAGTACGACTCTGATCCGGCCTTCCAGCTCCGTCGCTATGGGTGGTCGGCCAAGCTACCAATATCGATCCTGACCGACTTCGAAGAGTTCAGTATTTACGACTGCCGCAAGCGACCCAAGCGCGGGGAGAAAGCATCGACATCTCGGCTCGCCTATTTTAGATACAACGACTACATTGAGAAGTGGGACGAACTTTGCGCCACCTTCTCTAAGGAAGCTATACTCCAAGGTTCGTTCGATAAATACGCCGTCGACGCCAAGCGCCATCGTGGAACCGACACCGTTGACAACGCCTTTCTTGAGGATATCGAAAATTGGCGCAACGGGCTTGCACGGAACTTTGCCCTTCGCAATCCGGCCCTGTCCGTCCGTGATCTTAACTTTGCCGTACAGAAGACCATCGACCGCCTCATATTCCTGCGCATCTGCGAAGACCGCGGCACGGAGGACTACAAGCGCTTAGCCGCCTTGCTCAGCGGTGGACGCATGTATCAACGGCTGCTCGACTTATTCAAGCAGGCTGATGCACGTTACAACTCTGGCTTATTTTACTTGTCCGCCGAAAACGGGCGTGGTGCGCCCGACAAAGTTACGCCGAATCTCGAACTCGATGATCGCGTTCTCAAGGAGATTATTTCTAAGCTTTATTATCCCGAATCACCCTACGAGTTTTCCGTTCTGCCCGCCGACATCCTCGGGCAGGTCTACGAGCAATTCCTCGGAAAAACCATTCACTTGACGAAGGGGCACCAGGCAAAGATTGAGGAAAAACCCGAAGTCCGAAAAGCCGGCGGCGTCTACTACACCCCCAGCTACATCGTCGATTATATCGTAAAGACCACCCTCGGCCGACAGCTCAATGGTAGCGACCCGGAAAAGCCCCAGCCCATCGCAGTATCTAGGGCAGCTGAAATCAAAGTACTCGACCCTGCCTGCGGTTCCGGTTCATTCCTTATCGTCGCCTACCAATATCTCCTCGACTGGCATTTGCGCCAATACACCGTCGATCCCGAATCCAATGAATCCGATGCAGGCAAGATTAAGCGCCACTCCAGCGGAAAGAACCCAAAAATCTTCCAGTTGCCCGATGGCGCTTGGAAGCTCGCCGCAACCGAACGCAAACGCATTTTGCTCAACAATATCTTCGGAGTCGACACCGACGAGCAAGCTGTAGAAGTTACCAAACTCTCCTTGCTTCTCAAGACAATTGAAGGCGAAACCCAACAAATCATTCAACGCGACTGGGTTCGTGAGCGTGAGCGCATTCTCCCAGATATTGGAAAAAACGTTATATGCGGCAACTCCCTTATCGGAGCTGACTTCTACGATAATGAGCAACTGCTCCTGCTGGACGAGAAAGCCCAATATCGCATCAACACTTTTGACTGGAAACAAGGCTTCCCCGAGATCATGCAGCGCGGCGGATTCGACTGCATCATCGGCAATCCTCCCTATGTTTTTGGCCGAGACTGGAAGCTACTCGGCATATCAGAGGAAGAGCGAAGATATTTCCAAGAGCACTATTCTTGGTCCCCCTACCAACTGGACATGTTCTCTCTTTTTATGGAACGATGCTTTCAATTGACTTCGGCTACCGGAAGGGTTGGACAAATCGTACCCAACATTTGGTTGACCAATACATACTCAGCATTGACACGAGCGAAGCTCTTGAAAGCTTCTGAAAACCTTGTTGTTACTGATCCGCCTCGAGATGTTTTTGCGAAATTGACAGTGGATACTGTTGTTTATACTTGCGATAAATCAAGCACCCCGGGTACCGAATTTCATGTGCGTGCCCTCAGCCACACCGGTTCAATTGAGAGTATTTCGACATTACAGGTCGCTGACTACGAAGATGGCAAACGCCCAATTTCTTTGACTTTGTCGGAAGCAGCCGCGCTTGTTGTCTACAAGCTGGACGGTTTGCCCAATCGGCTTGGCGATGTTGCCAACATTACCCGGGGAGTTCATCCGTACCGTACGGGAGGCTATGGTAAGAGCGCATTTAGTACCGGGTGCCAAACAAAACAGGACTGCGAGAAACGGCCATATCACTCTATTGATCAACTGGCAGGCTTTCGACCGTTCATCTATGGAAAGAACCTCAGACGCTTTGGGGCTTTTGCCCCCGAAGAGTTTATAAAATACGGGAAATGGTTAGCTGAGCCGAGAGCGCCTCAGTTTTTTGAAGGCGAGAGAATTTACTCGCGCAAGATACTTGCGAAAAGATTGGTCGTCACTCTTGAATGCGGCGAGTCAGTTGCGGACCAACAAGTATATATCACCAAGCTCAAGGATGATGCGGCACTAAAAAGCGCATATATTTGCGGTATTTTGGCGAGTAGTCTGTTGGCCTTCTTTATCTATGGATATTACGATGAGTCCATGGATGCTTTCCCGCAAATAAAAGTTGGACAGCTAAGGAACCTCCCCATTCCCACAATCGACTTCGACAACCCCAGCTGTAGCGTCCAGAAACAAATGTCTCCCTTCTTCCTGATTAATTAGGTGACAGATT
>JAHOYU010000265.1 GCA_019038625.1 Candidatus Latescibacterota bacterium
GAGTAGTTCTGCACCATCCGCAATGCTCACAAGACTCCTCAATCTGTTCATACGCAGTTCAGCATCGCTATAAACGCGAGTCAGATTCGCAATAACTTCATCCAGGGTTATTGCCTCCTTAGCCTGATATTTTTTCGGCACTGAATCCTCCTGCCGGGTGTTGACCTGCTCCTCCTCTTGGTACCACACTGGCCTATAAAGGGACTATGGTTTTTTGTTATTAATAAGATAATGATGTTGCAGAGAATAAAATGGGGGCGGGTTATTTTTTAACCCGAATATCCCCATAGTAGATTCAGATTACGAAGCGTTCTCTAATCCGACCTATCTTAATAATGTCATCTTTTTGGTAATAGAGTTCTTTCCCGCTACAAGTCTGTAGAAATATATTCCGGAAACAACATGATTTCCACCTGCATCCCTGCCGTTCCAGTGAACAAGGGACTCTCCGGCATCCGCCACCGCATCGAAGACGACTGCTACGAGCCTTCCCGTCACATCGTGGATCGTGATCCTGACATGATGCCTTTCGGGAATTGAAAACGTTATAGAGGTCGAAGGATTGAAGGGATTGGGAATGTTCTGATAAAGATACATATCCGCACAAGGAATTATTACCTCATCTGTCTCAAAAAGAAGGCTGCTTATTCCATCGATTGAATAAAGTACGCGATAACTATAGATCTCGCCCGGCTTGCAGCTTCTGTCTGTAAAACTGAATTCCATCCCATTACACTCTACCTGCCCGTGCATCGGCACGAAAGAGCCGCCGTCTTTCAAACACCTTCTCGCTTCGAATACTGCATCCGCATCTATCATAGAAAGAGACCAGCTGACAATGACTTCAGATATGTCAGCCCGGATATCGAATCCGGACAGGAGCGTTGCGACAGGTTCGCCTAAACAGTCTATAGCACCTGCATATATATCCGCATTATCCACTCCCTCCCGATAATCTGTCCATGCCATGATCGCACCCCCCACCCCATCCGGGCAGATCCCTGGATAACTCTGTCTGATGCTGTTCTCCGCCAGAGGGATTCCCAGAGTCGACCACGTGCGGGTCCCAAGAGAATCGATGTGCTGCGTATAGGCTTTCCAGCCATCCCTGTTATCTACCCATATCAAATGGACTCCCTTTTTACTATCGGTGGCGGCACAGAGATTATAAATATCTCCCTCTCCACAGATATTCGACATCCACAGGAGTCCTCCGTCCTTTTCATAACTGCCCACCCGCCCGTAGAGTCCCTCATAGTATGCTAATATGAACCCCCCATCGTCGCGGACGACTATGCAGGGGAAGAAATTGAACGGTTTCTCTGTCCAGCTGGACTGCTTCAGCCCGTACCGGGATGTTCCAGTCGAATCTACATGTTGTCTCGCAACTACATACGCCTCGAAGTTTGTTCGCGCCTCCCAGAAGATGATCGCGCCGAATCGGTTGTCGTATTCGATGCCCCTCATCATATGGTTGAATTCATTGTCCCACAAAAAGTGTCCGCCTGCTGCCCAGGCAAGCGTGCCGTCCGCGCGCACCCTTTGCGCCCAGATCTCGCTATCTTCCCAGGCGATTATGGCGCCGCCCTGGCCGTCCCTGCAGATACAAGACCTGTAATAGCCTGCGTCGCCAGTATCCAGGGCGACCCCTCCGGCTACCCATGCCGGCATCCCGTTCCCGTACAACCTCTGCGCATATACACCCTCTCCTCCGGACCGGTCGTCTTCCCAGCAAACTATTATCCCGTCATCTGAGCCCGGACAAAGATCAGGATGGCTCTGCACTCCACCTATTACGCAGACAGGGACCCCATCCTCAGTCCACAGAGGTGTGCCCCCAGCGTCCAGGTGCTGGGCGTAGATATCATCGTCATGCTGCCATGTGACAAAAACTCCTCCTGAACCATCTGGTATGATGGCCGCGTCAGACTGTGGCGAAGTACTCGCGGTTACCCTTACGTCCGAGACAGGCCACTGAAATCTTCCGAAATCGTCTATTTTCTGGGCAAAGATAGCGCCTCCGGTGACGGACTCGTCCAACCAGACTATGATAGCCCCGCCACCGGGACACTCGGCAATCAACGAATGGCTCTGGATTCCAGGAACGGTGCATATGGGAACCCCGTCCTCGATAAATCCTGCTTTCGGAGATGAAATAGATAGTAGAAACATACAAACGACCACGAGAAGATAATAATACCGTTTCATGCCTGCCCCTCTCCGCAGTTGATGATTCTTCTTCAAACAATAGAATGAATTACTTTTCCGCTTGGGGCTATTGTACCATTTATGTATGTAAAATCAATACCAAATCACAGCCTGGTTGGGTCGGGGGGCCTGAGACAAAAAAATGGGGTGGATAACGGGATTCGAACCCGCGACAACTGGATCCACAATCCAGGGCTCTACCACCTGAGCTATATCCACCACATTCGTCCTGATAATCTATCGATAAACATTGATTACTGCAAGAAAAAAGCGCACCCTCTGCGAAGGTGCGCTTCCATTATTTACGCCCGGCAGGATTCGAACCTGCGACCTACGGATTAGAAGTCCGTTGCTCTATCCAGCTGAGCTACGGGCGCATTTCATTTTCCGCAATAAGTTAGCAGGACTGAAGGTCAGAGGCAATCTCAAAATTCATCGACCATCGGCATTCCCCCGATGAATCTGCCTCCCTGGAGAGGCAATAAAAAACCCGTTGCTGTATTAGGAGCGGCAACGGGCTTGAAAACACTGAGCCGTATTGAGAGTACTGCATTCAGTGTTGGATGCACTGTAACCATAAACAGCAGAAGCCGTCAAGCTTACTTTGTGCTTTTAAATAAAATGGTGCCCGGTTATCGTGGCCCATCCCGCGATCGCACGCTGGATTTCCAAACAACTCTGAATTCCGTGCCCGGCCACTGGATCTGCTCAGGTCCAATGGCCGGGTTCTATTATACTTTTCATTGAACACTCGGTCCCACGGGGTTATTATAGCCCCCATGATAAACATTAATAAACTGCCCGGCAGGACTGATGATACCAGAATCATCTTCGCCGGCCTTCCATTCGACCACAATTCTTCTTTTATGAAGGGTCCGGCTGACGCTCCTCCGAAGATCAGAGAGGCCCTTTTCTCGAGTTCATCGACCATGTGGTCGGAATCAGGTATAGACCTCGGCGAGAAGGGTCTTGTCGTAGACGCGGGAGACCTGGGTGTTTCCGTCGACGGCGCCTTCACAGCTATCGGGAAACTTGTCAACTCCATCCTCGACTCAGGCGCAGTACCATTCTTTCTCGGTGGAGACCATTCAGTGACCTGGCCGATCTTCGAGGCGTTGAACACACGCGTTCCCCGGATCGACATCCTGCATTTCGACGCACATCCGGATCTATACGACAATCTCGACGACAACCGGGAATCCCACGCATGCCCCTTTGCCAGGATCATGGAGAAAGGGACGGTAGGGCGACTCGTACAGGTCGGCATCCGATCTACGACAGGGCACCAGATAGAACAGGCCGCGAGGTTCGGCGTTGAGACCATCTCCATGCAGGAGATCCATTCCGCGGACGGATCCATTTCCGGACTGAAAGAAAAACTGATATTCGACAATCCTCTCTATATATCGTTCGATATCGACGCGCTCGACCCGGCTTTCGCGCCGGGTGTATCACATTTTGAACCGGGCGGACTGACGTCCAGGCAGGCTATATCATTCATCCAGTCTCTGTCAGCCCCATCTATCGCGGGAGCAGATATTGTCGAGTATAATCCGGACCGGGACAGATCAGATGTCACGGCGTACCTTTGTGCCAAGATATTCAAGGAAATCGCAGCAAGAATAATCGCTCCCGGATGATCGATCCGTTGCCGTCCACATCGGAGAGGACAATGTCGATTCCAGAAAACACGTCGAAAAACACGCACAATGTCGTGATGCGCCTGCTCGAGGAAAACCTGTCCGTGAAACGGACTGACACCCCGGCAGCCCCCGAAGATAATGCCGAGAAACTTTGTTCGCCCCTCTGCGGCGCAAGGATACTCGATATCCCATGTGGTGCAGGAGCCTTTACGGACAGGCTGCTGCGAGCGAAGGCCGAAGTACATTCCGCGGACATCGAAAACATCCTGCAGATCCAGGCCGGCAATTTCAGCCAGGCAGACATGAACGACACTCTCCCCTATGATGATGAGTTCTTTGACGCTATCGTCTGCATCGATGGCATCGAACACCTTGAGAAACCGACTGATTTCATACGTGAGACCGTCAGGACTCTCAGTCCGGGGGGAACTCTCATACTGTCCACTCCGAATATCAGCTCCCTGAGGTCCAGAAGCAGGTTCCTTTTCACCGGCCATCATAACAAGTGCAAGACTCCACTCGATGAAAGTAATCCAGGTCCTCTGCACCACATATCGATGTTCACATTTCCGGAAATCAGATACATGCTTCACACGAACAGTATAAAAATCGACAAAATCGTCACGAACAGGATCAAGGTCGCTTCCTTCCCGTATATGCTTCTCGTGCCATTCGCGTGGCTGGCTACAAAGGCGAGTTATTCGAAAAACGAAAAAGACAGGGGCTGCCGAAAAACGAATCGGGAGATATTCCGGCAACTTTTCTCCGGACCAGTCCTCCTGGGCGAGACATTGATCGTTTCAGCGAGAAAGGCCTGAACTTATGGATCGAAGGACCATATGCTTCTTTAACAGCACAAGAGCCTGGGGCGGAGGCGAAAAATGGCACTTCGACATGATCACGAAACTCGATCCCGACAGGTACCGGGTCATCGCTGTAGCAGACAGAGCTGGAGAACTTTATTCGAGACTCTCCAGGGTCAATATCCCTCTTCATGGAGTCACCGTCTCAAATATCAGCTTTCTGTCGCCTTTAAGGGTGAGGAAGATCGTTGAACTACTCGCCTCAGAAAAAGTTGATACGATCATCATGAACCTTCCTTCCGATCTCAAGCTTGCCGGCCCTGCCGCCGCATCGGCAGGTGTCCGGAACATCATCTATCGCAGGGGGAGTGCCATCCCAGTACGTAACAGCTGGCTCAACCGAAGGCTGTTCGGCAAATACATCACCGGGATCATAGCCAATTCGAAAGAGACAAAAAGAACTATCCTGATGAAAAATCCCGGCCTTTTTGATCCAGACAGGATCAAAGTGATCTACAACGGCCTCGATATCGTCGAATGGGATGACACGCCCGAATCAAGGATCTACCAGGCTCAGCCGGGAGAGATCGTCATAGGCAACGCGGGCAGGATGGTAAAGCAGAAGGGGCAGGAATCACTTATAAAGATCGCAGTAGGACTGAAAGAAGAGGGCCTTGATTTCAGGTTGCTGATCGCCGGCGACGGGCCGCTCCGCCAGAGACTTGAAGCTATGGCGGAAAAAGCAGGAGTTTCAGACAGGACGGTCTTTACCGGATTCGTCCGCAACATGAAAAGCTTCATGGAGAGCCTGGATATCTTCGTTCTCACCTCTTTATGGGAGGGCTTCGGCTACGTAATCGTAGAAGCCATGGCTGCGGCCAGGCCAGTGGTGGCGTTCAATAACAGCAGCAACCCCGAGATCATCAACGATGGGGAAACGGGCATCCTCGTTTCATCCATCGATAAGATGGCAAAAAGTATCATTTCACTTTCTTCGGATTCAGAGAGAATAAGGCGGCTGGGTAATAATGGAAGACTCTCTCTCGAATCAATGTTCAGCATGAATAAAGCTGTCACCAGACTGCAAAAGTATATCGACGATTTAGATAACTAGCTCTGGCATATTAATCAATATTAAAACCAGAAGATTATCTTCAATTAGTCAGTCATCTGGCACACTGACAATACGTTACAAGAAATACCCCCTCAAACTTCCTAAAATTGAGTAAGAGTACTTATTGTGCCATAATGAATCTATTATTATAATTATTATAGAATCTCAGGCAGGGTCAGCAAGCGGGCAACAACTTCAGGACAACATCGACAGACAACGAGATTTCCCATTCGCCGGGGCGCCGTTAACCAGGGTAACGGGTGAAAAGACGACAGTGTAAAATAGACGGTCGTTGCATCTTCCTCTACCGGGATTGCCGGCGCGTTGGCGGGTTTTGCATTTCGGTGCAGGGCGCAGGAAGTCATGAAAGCAGGCAGAGACGAGAGAGATAGTAACGTATCCAGAGTCCATGCCGGCGATCAACGATGACTGCGCCCAATCATTATTATAGGTATATACCACTAAATAATCCTTGAATGCTTTCCAGATTGGGTGTATAATCGCTGTATTAAGGGATCATGTGTTCTTTAATAGGGGGGGAACAAAATGCGCCGGGTTCGCGTCAGGGGACTGACAGTCCCTGCGGCAGGTTTTCTGCTGCTTGTAGCTGCGACTGTTGCAGCTGATCCATGTCTTGTCGTTTATCCATCCAGCGCCTGCGTATACCACTACGATGAAGCTGAATACTACACTGTGGGCCCCGGCCACCCGTATTACGATGCTGAGTACGATCGCGGCGGGATAGTCCTGCTGGAGCTGGGATCGAACGAGATCGACGGAAGCATCTACCAGGCTCCGGGCCTGAGCGGATTCGAACCTTCGATCGATGGCAATGATGGATTTGTATTCGTTGGAACAGATTTCGAGCTGATCGTGGATGGATATTCAGACGTTCCGACTACGTTTGTCAATATCCTTGTCGTTTTCGATCAGCCCGATCCCAGCGAATGTGTCCCGTTCATCTTCGTTGATGGAAGTCCTGTCACAATCGGGACCTATCCGTTGGGTGACCTTGTAGTCAGCACACCGACTGACGATGGCAACCAGTATTCCGATACGATGGTGTTGGACGTCAGCTGGAGAGGCTGCTACGGCCTGCATATCTGGGCTTTCTCCGATGAAAACTACAACGGGATCAGAGATGGCGGAGAGTGCTTTACCGCCTTTTCGCATGACATGGTCGTGCCGACGAGATCAAAAACATGGGGAGCTATCAAATCGATCTACAAATAAAGGGATCCCGATAGCTTGAGCCTGATCGTTATTAATCTACCATGCGATGGCGGGTCATACTGTGGGGTTTTGTCTGCCCTCACTTGACTGCACCCCCCTGAAAATGGTACAATATAGAAAACCTGAGGAACCTCTACCGCTCCGGCGGTGGCTCTATGACACATGGAGGTGTTTCGCGGGTTTTTTTGCGTAAATAACAGAATCGCTCAATTACATCACGCGCACGCACAACCAGAGGAGTGAGCCATGAGATCCCCGATCAAAGTATTGCTGGCTACCCTTGTTACAGCAGTATTTGTCTTCTACGGCTGCAACACCGACCAGACCACAAATGTCAATGTCGACGGAGGAGAGAACCCGGGTGGCACGGTCATCACAAGGGTAGACACCGTTTTTGTAGACGATTGTCCTCCATGCTTCCCGGATACCATTTATACCGGAAACTGCCCCCCCTGCGACCCTGACACTGTTTATGTCAATACTGGCGGAGATTGCCCCGACTGCCCTGACTGCCCTGATTGTCCGGATTGCCCCGATTGCCCACCGGTTAGCGGCAGCCCATATGAAGG
>JAHOYU010000266.1 GCA_019038625.1 Candidatus Latescibacterota bacterium
CGCCTATGCTACCGGCGCCAAAGAGGGATATATCTATATCAGAAAAGAATATCCGCTTGCTCTCGACAGACTCCGGAAAGCGATCGAGCAATGCCGCGAATACGGCATCCTCGGAAATGACGTCATGGGCAAGGGGTTTTCCTTCGACATACATACTCACAGGGGCGCGGGAGCTTTCGTATGCGGTGAATCTAGCGCGCTGATGGCGTCGATGGCCGGAAAGGCTGGAGAACCTAGAGCCAAGTATGTCCACAACGTCGAATACGGATTCCGTGACAAACCGACCGTCTTGAACAATGTCGAGACCTGGGCAAATATCCCCGTGATCATCGAGAAGGGCTCTCACTGGTTTGCCTCTATAGGATCAGGAGATGTTTCCGAAAACCCGTGGGGCGGCTCTTCAGGTACAAAAGTATTCTCCCTCGTCGGAGACGTAACGAACACAGGACTTGTCGAGGTCCCGATGGGACTCACCCTCCGTGAGATCGTCGAGGATATCGGAGGAGGCATCCCCGGTGGAAAGAAGTTCAAAGCGGTACAGACCGGCGGACCTTCAGGAGGATGCATTCCCGCATCGATGCTCGACATGGCGGTCGACTTCGACTCATTGACCAAAGCGGGATCGATGATGGGTTCGGGCGGTATGATCGTGATGAACGAGAATACCTGCATGGTCGATGTCGCAAGATATTTCATCGATTTCCTGATGGACGAGTCGTGCGGCAAATGCACGGCCTGCCGCGAGGGACTACACCTGATGAACAACATACTGTCACGAATATGTGCTGGTGAAGGGAAAGAAGGTGATATCGAGACACTCGAGGAGCTCTGTGACACCGTCCGTGACACGAGCCTCTGTCAGCTCGGCGGCTCGGCTCCAAACCCTGTACTCTCCACTCTGAAATATTTCAGGGAAGAGTACGAACAGCATATTAAAGAAAAGATATGCAGTGCCGGGATCTGCAAGGCACTGATCACTTACAGGATAAACGACAAGTGTACCGGCTGCACGCTCTGTGCGAGGGCCTGTCCGGTGCAGGTGATCACAGGAGAGTCTAAACAACTCCATGTGATCGAGCCGGATAAATGCATCAAGTGTGGGATCTGCTTCGAGACCTGCAACTTCGACGCAGTGGAGGTGATATAAATGGCGACGAAAAAGATCATAATAAGAATCGATGGCAGGGAGACCGAGGTAACAAAAGACAGCTTCCTGCTTGGAGTACTCAGGGATAACGGTGTGGCCGTCCCTACCCTCTGTCATCACAAGGATCTGACACCCCAGGGCACCTGCAGGCTGTGCGTCGTGGAGATCGAACAGAATGGAAAGAAAAAACTGGTCACCTCCTGCAACTTCCCGATCCGGGCCGAGATCAGTATCGACACAACATCCGAAAGGGTAAAAAAGCACCGAAAGACTCTCGCTGAGATGTACCTCGGCCGCTGGCCCAAAGTACCTGTTATTCAGGAAATAGCAGCCATCTGCGGCGCCACCGACAAGGACAGGTTCAAATCAGAGTTGACCGACGAGAATGAGAAGGCCTGCATCCTCTGTGGACATTGCGTCCACGCCTGTGAGGAATTCATTATGGAGAAGATCCTTGATTTCGCCGGACGCGGGATCAAGAGACATATGACGATGCCTTTCGGCGAGGTCGACCCTCACTGTATCGGCTGTACCTCCTGCGCCTACGTCTGCCCCACCGGGGCGATTCAGATAGTGGATGATATGAACGGTCCTCATGACGCGAAGCTCATCCGCGACTACGGGATGAAGATCAATGCCGAGATGGCCACACTCGACAAATCACAGTGCAGGATGCGCGAAGTAGGCACAGCAAACATCGTCGATGTGATGGACGCTTACGACCTGTTACCCGTACACAACTACAAGTTCGGCCAGCATGTGGATACACCCAATATCGACTCGAAGATGCTCAAGAAAAAGTACGTGACACAGGGAATGCCCGATGGATGCTGGAAGGGATGTTCGATGGCATGCGCCAAGACGGTCGACGGCTTCGAACTGAAAACCGGGCCCTACAAAGGATCGAAGGTCACTGTCGACGGACCGGAATACGAGACGGCCGCGGCCGCTGCGAACATGGGATGTTTCGACGGCGATTTCCTTATGGAGTACAACTTCTACTGTGATACATACGGAGTCGATACCATATCGGTCGGTACATGCATGGCATTCGTCATGGAGTGTTTCGAAAACGGGCTGATAGACAAGGAAGTGACCGGAGGCAAGGAACTCAAGTTCGGTGCCACAGCCGAGGTCCTGCAGTGTCTGCACGAGATGGCAGTCGGCGAAGGATTCGGAGTGGATGTCGGCATGGGAATCCGTTACCTCAAGGGGAAATGGGCCAGCGAACTTGGCGCCGACGCCGGATTCATGCAGGACATCGGCATGGAAGTCAAGGGTCTTGAGTATTCCGAATATGTGTGTAAGGAATCACTCGCGCAGCAGGCCGGCTACACGATGGCCGTAAAGGGACCCCAGCACGACGAAGCCTGGTTGATCTTCATGGATATGGTGAACAATCAGATCCCCTCTTTCGAGGACAAAGCTGAGGCGCTGTACTACTACCCGCTCTGGAGGACATGGTTTGGCCTCAACGGTCTCTGCAAGTTGCTCTGGAACGACGTAGTCCCGACAGCCAACAAAAACTTCCCTCCACAGCAGGCGGCAAAGGTTCCCGAGCATGTCGAGGATTTCTTCAAGTTCTTCGAGGGAATGACCGGTGAGCCACTCGACGAAAATAAGATGCTGGATCAGTCCGCGCGCGTACACAACCTTCAAAGGGTGATGTCACGGATGCTCGGATTCGGCACGCGCAAGGACGATATGCCCCCGTACAGGGCTGTCGGTCCTGTGACCGGGGAAGAGTATGAGTCACGCGCCGAAAAGATCTACGACAAACAGATGAAGGATATCCTTGGTATCGATCCTGAAGGTAAGACAACCGAGGAAAAGATGGAGATCACACGCAAGCACAGGGAAGACCAGTACAACAAGGTAGTCGATGCGGCGTATGACAGACGGGGCTGGACGAGAAACGG
>JAHOYU010000267.1 GCA_019038625.1 Candidatus Latescibacterota bacterium
ACCCTGAACACACCATCGATGAGTATATCTGCTTCAGGCTCAACTTGAATATCGATGAATCCGAAGATATCTTCAACGGCCGGTTTCTCTACAATCGCCGGTTGTGGTGTTTCCTGTCGGGCCGGGTCATCGTCGGTGGACGCCGGGTCATCATCGATCTGGTCCTGGTTGCCTGTGTCGGAGTCAGAAATATCTTCATTCTGGATAAGATCAGGGGAATCGTCGGTGGGATCGTCTTTGACCTGTTCCTGATCGATCTTCTCAGAGATCGAATCATCTCTGTTCATTGATGAACTGTCGCTGATGGCTTCTTTATGGCTGCTGGAGGGCTCGGCCGGATCGGGATTGACAACCGTGGTACCGTATGCGTCGTCCTGCACGGGAAGAGGCATGTTTCCGGCGAATCCCTGGGCAGAGATAACAGGGCCATTATCTGCTGATACAGGGCTTGTGGAGCGCAGGGATCTCAATTTCGTCATCATCGTCTCGAGCCGGGCAGGGTTGACTGCCAGATAAACAGCAGCTACAGTCATCATCACCGCAGCGAGCGCGACGGGGAGGAACGCCCTGCGTCTATTTTCTCCTTTTGTTTGCCGCTTGCTCCTGTTTCCAGATCTCTTCGTATTTCGTGATATCCGATCGTTGTCTTTTGTTCCTGTCGCGGGTGTCACGTATGCGGGTTGACCTGCGACAAGGCGGCGGAAACGCCGCCGTGAGTCCATCACTTTCTCACGGCCAAGCATATCTTCGATCGTGCGGGCCATCTCGAGCGCAGTCCGGAATCTTCTGCCCGGATCGCGGCTCATTGCTTTCATCACAATCGATTCCGATTCACAGTCGGTGTCGTTTTTTATGCTCGATATCGGGGCGACCGAACCATTAATAATATTCTGGATGACAGCCGCATAGTTTGTTGCTGAAAAAGGTTGAGTAGCGGTCATCATTTCATAACAGACCGTGCCGAGGGAGAACAGGTCGCTTCTGCCGTCTATTCCCTCGCCGATAGCCTGTTCAGGAGACATATAGAGCGGAGTGCCCAGAAGTGTGTCTGCTACGGTCTGCTCCAGATGGCTCTGGGTCAGTTTCGCAAGTCCGAAATCAGTGATCTTCACCTGACCCTCACGGGTTATCATTATGTTCGCAGGCTTTATGTCTCGATGAACGATTCCACGCTGGTGAGCATGGTCGAGGCCCATACATATCTCGTACGCGATGAGGAGTACAGTCTCTTCATCGAGTACGCCGTGCTTTTCCAGAAGGTCCTTGAGAGTGATCCCGTCGATAAATTCCATGACAATGAAGTAGTTGTTCTTTGATAAGCCCGAATCGATTATCCGCACGATATTCTCATGATCGAGGCTGGCGGCTGTTTTGGCCTCCTGCTCGAACCTTCCTGTGAAGTTTGTATCAGAAGTGAGATGGGAATGAAGCTTCTTGATGACGACCTCCCGGCCGAGTGAATTCTGGATCGCTTTGTAAAGCACTGCTGTCCCGCCTGTAGCCAGCGTGCCCAGAATCTCGTAGTTCCTGCCTACCATCATTCTTCCTTCCGGTTCCTTGTCCGGCTATCGCGCTCTTGCCAGTCTGTCTGCGAGATAGTCGGGCAGGCCTTCCGCCCTGATCCTTCTCTGCGCGGATGAGACATTGTATGACGATCGATGCATCTGGATCGTTCCCTTTTCGAGATCAAGCAGCGTGAAACTGGCCGCGTTGATGCCATCGCGTGGTTGACCGACACTGCCGGTGTTTATCAGGTATCTGGACGAGGGATCGATTGTAGTAAGTGAGGAATGACATATCCCCACGCCGTCGTCTTTATTCCATGAGATGATTCCCGGTATATGAGTATGGCCGACGAAGATGAACTGATCTTTGAATTTATTGAAAATCCGTTCGGCCTGTCTTACCGTGTAGACATATTCCCATTCGAGCGGGTTGTCGGGAGAAGCGTGAACGTAAAGGCATTCACCGGACGAATAGATGGGAACGTATTTTTTTATCTTTAATATCTCTTCTTCACTCAATGAGTTTCGGGTCCATTCTATCGATATCGAGGCTATGCTGTTGAAAGTACTATAATCCTGTTCGCCGGTGACAGCGAGGTCGTGGTTTCCGCATATCCTGATATCGGCGTTCTCGTCGATAAGACGCACGCATCTGGCGGGGTCCGCGCCATACCCTACTACGTCGCCGAGAGACACTACGCGGTCAGGCCGAATAGTCCGGGCTTCGGCGAGGACTCTTTTGAGAGCATCGCTGTTGCCGTGTATGTCTGACAGGACAAGGATCTTCATGGTTGTTACCGCTTGAATACGAATTCCTCGGGACCTATGGCTATAAGGTCTTCTTCCTCGAGCAATTTCTCGCTCATTCCTTCGCCATTTATATTCATTTCTTTCCGGCCTTCGGTCTTCTGGATCGTGTAATCGTCTCCCGACCTGGTAATCTCGACTTTTATTCTGGGAGTAAAGATGCCTCCGAGCCTGATATCGGAGTCGCGGCCCTTTCCGATAACGACTTTCTCGTCCTCAAGGGTGAATTCCTCTTGATCACTTCTCCTGTAGAGGCGCGGGAGGCCTGCGCTGGATGGACCGTCGGGCTGTCGGGCGAATCGGTTCGAAGAGTCGTTGTTGCCCGCAGGCTGGCCGATGCCGGGGGTATTGGCCGAAGGGATAATACCGCCAGCACGGACTGATGGGTTATTGCCATCGATATTTTTCGCTGCTTTCGAGGAGAATCCCGGGATGATCATCGTCTGGTCCATAGCACCTGACAGACCGGGTTCGCATGACGAGACCTTGAAAACGATCTGGTACTTTCCGATCGTGATAACGTCTCCGCCCTTCAATTCAGCGTTGTCTATCTTCTCTCCGTTCAAAAATGTACTGTTTTTACTGCCCAGGTCCTTGATGTGATAGCCGTTCTTCCACGAATGGATCACTGCGTGTTTTCTCGATACTCCGAGGTTGTCGATCACTATATCGTTATCCGAAAGACGTCCGATCGTGAGATGTTTTCCGGTGAATGTGTAAGTCTTGAGCGGGCGATTTTTGAGTTTTACCACGAGTTTTGGCGGCTGACTTAGAAATAATGATGAAATCGAACCAGTGTAATCATCTGGTATCTGTCTGGCGTCTTCCGCGTATGTGACTACAAGGTCGGTATACAGGTTTATCTCAAAAGGCGAGTGGGCCGACATCGTATATACCTTCACCAGGAAATCTTCCCTGTGATCGGGATGAGTGTTTTTTCTGAACGAAAGGCAGTGGTATGTAGCCATCGCCTTTCCATCCTTGTATCTGAGCATCACGAGATTGCCCGGTTGTTGAGCGGTAACGAGAGCATTGCTGTGTTCCTCTTCGGTCCTGTCGAGCAGGTCATCCAGATCGACCAGAGTCGAGCTGATCTTCAGGTCGGCATTTTTCTGTGTGTAGACGAGGAGCGAGTGATACAGGATGAGACTTGTCGAGTAAACGACTATTCGCGGGAACTGGGTATGCGAGAGCCTGGTGAAGAAATCACGGATCGTGACGGATTCGAACCCTTCTTCCGCCTTTCCCCCGATCCAGTAGAATTGCCCTTCCCTCATAAAAATAAGGTACTGAACCTGTTCGTTGAACACTTCCATTATGATCGGTGACTTGCAACTTGCCGCGAGGAAATCCTTAAGCATCACATCGAAACTGTCAGGGTCGAAATCGACGGGGTTCATCAGCACTCTGTCATATGGTATCTGAAGTCTTGACATTACCTGACATCCAAGCAAAGAGGGACTGACACCTGTACAAACGCAAACAGGAGGCCGGAGCCTCGAATCAACGTAAAGAAGGACTTATGTCTTGATAACGCAAGAAGGGTGCCAAAGAGTTATTGCGTTGCGGGATGTGACTTGCAGCAGGCCGTCGATATGCCTGCAATGATATTTCCGATTGAAATGATTTCGTAGAAATGTTAGAATGCAAGTTCAGTGAATGGTATGGTAATTTTTATCCAGCCGGTGAATTTGCCATGTTTGTTAATCAACTGCCGGTGTGATGGACGGTAACAGGCTTCAGATGAAACTGTATCTCCCCTTCACCCAGTTAGTATCAAGGAGGTAATGGGTGGCCGAGACAGGTAAGATCAAGTGGTTTAATGAAAATAAGGGATACGGTTTCATATCCCAGGACACGGACGGAAAAGATGTATTCGTGCATTATTCTGATATAGAAGGCGACGGGTTTCGCACACTGAGCGAGGGCGAAAAAGTTGAATACGAACTCGCTGATGGACCCAAAGGGCCTCACGCCACGAAAGTAAGAAAAGCAGAATAGTCGTTGATACGACCTGCAATCCGCGGAAAAAAAGGAGACGCATAACGTCTCCTTTTTTGCTATCCGAATATCACGTGCTTCTTCAGATCGATCCGGTGTGTCCCTGCCCGGGACTTTTCGGCCGGTCGAAGAAATATCAGTTAGGCTCTCCTGCTTCGGCGTGGAACCTCTTGAGATTGCGTTTTGCCTTCTCGTTGCCGGGGTCGATCTCGACTGCCTTGTTCCAGGCTTCAAGCGCCTCTTCGATGCGGTCGAGTTTGTAATAGGCATTGCCCAGGTTCGTCCAGGCGGAACTGTTATCCTTGCTCCTGCCGATAGCTTCGTTGTACATCTCTATTGCTTCCACGTACGAACCGAGCCTGTAGAAGACATAGCCGAGGTTGTTGTAAGTCGCGCCAAGGTCGGGATTGAGCTCGATCGCTTTCTTGAACGCCTCGGTCGCCTTGTCCTCATCATTCATCTCGGTGTATGTCAGTCCCATATTGTTGTAGGCTTCGGTGAAATCCTCATCCAGATCTATGGCGTTCTTGAACATCTCGAGGGCTTTTTCGTACTGTCCGTTGTGGTAACTCATCACACCGGCGTTGTTGAGTTTTTTTGCTTCGGACAGCATCCTTTTCTTTTCTTCTTCCTCAAGGCTTTTCTTCTGATTCTCCACGACCTGCATCATCTCGTTATGGTTCTCGGAGAGTTCCTCGACCATCTTCCTGCTTTCGCCGAGGTTATTCTGCATCGAGTCGATACTCTGATCCAGGGATCCCTTCCAGTCTGAGACTTCGGACTTGAATTCCTGGATGCTGTCTTCACTGGATTTGATCTGGCCTTCGATGTCCTCGGTCTTTTCAGCGAGAGTGTCTGCGATGCTCTCTATGACCATCCTGTTATCCTCGGTGATCGAATCGAGAGTCTTTTTCAGGTCGGTGAACCTGTCTCCCATAGTCTCGGCGATCTCGTTCTGTCTTTTTTCGTTCTTTTCCTGTATCTCCTTGAAGAATCCGAGCATGTCGGAGGCGCTCTGCTGCTGGAAGTCCCATGTCTTATCGAGCTTGTCTGTCACCGATCCGATCCTGTCCGAGAGTTTTTCATCGATCGATGCGATTTCTTCGGAGATCTTTCCGTCGTCCTCGGTGTCTTTTCCCGTTGAAGCGAAGAACATCTCGAAACGACATTGTTTCGCATTGTCATCATGGAACCTGCATGTACTCCCGAGACATTTTACTTCGCCCTTGAACGATTTAGCCGTGAACCTTACGGGAGTCTCGGTAATGACTTCTGACTCATCCGGATCATTCGTGTCTTCTGGTGAATCTGAGTCTGATTCTTCGCCCGATTCGGGGTTCATGAAAATATCTTCTCCCGATTCGTCAGGGCCTTCACCCGTTTCTTCAGGGGAGAGTTCGTGGTCGTCGGTCTCCATGACGAGAAGTTCGTTTTCCTGCTCCTCAAGGATGTATGCCTGAGTGACGAGTGGGCATATCTTCATGATCGGGTCCTTTCTCTTCGGGCCGGTTCCCTGGTGGAATCCTTCAATCCCGTGTTAACACGCTGATTTTTTCCAGCACTTCGGTTCTTTCTTCAAACTGGGATCCAATGAGATCCGAGTAATTTGTCGCCACGCGGCTACGCGCGTCCATCCAGGTATCTTCTGTCGAGAGGATCTTCATGTACGCGGCGACAGCTCTTCCGTGGTCTCCTATTAGTTCGGCAGCTCTTCCCTCGATATAGAGTAATTCCAGTGAATTCGATCTGTTGTTTTTGTTAATCGTTCCTGTCGAGGAGTGGTCGTCCGATTTCTCGGCATGCTCTTCTGTTCCTGATTCCGCGCGTGAGGAACCTGTGACTGCAAGGGCGAGCAGGGGCCTGTCCATACTGAGGTATACCAATGCTCTGAGGACGGAGACCGTGTCGGGAGACAACTGGCTTCTGCCGATCAAGGCAAGGGCGGTCTCGAACTGATTCTTGTCTATGGCCAGTCTGACTGCCTTTTCACTGCAGTCGATACTGCAGGTCCCGTCTTCGATCAGCTGTCTGCAATCCTCTATTTCCCTGTCCGACCATGATAGCCAGGCCTGTTCTATCCTTTTCCAGATGGTCTGTCTGTCCGGATGTTCCTCTAGCACTTCGCTGAATATTCTGGCTGCCCGGGACGAGTCACCGTGGGATTCGAGGTTCTCGGCAAGAGTGATAAGGAGCCTGGTCCTGTCGTCGGTCCAGAGAAGTTTGCAACCTTCCCTGACGAGTTCTTCAGCATCTTTCAGTTCTCCGGCAGTGGCTAACAATCTGCAACCATGTTCGTAATAGTCCGGAGAGGGTTCTTTCCCGGCGATGATCTTTATCCGGTCGATTATTTTTTCCAGGATCTCACCATCGGGTAAAAGGATCTCCTGTATAGCTACAAAAGCGCCGGGCATATCTTTCTTTTCAATCAGGCAATCACTCTTGAGTATGGAAGCCTCGGCGGCAAATTTGTCGGGCCATTCGATCTCTGACATTCCATCGAGTGCTTTATCACGGCAAGTGGGGTCTATGTTGAGGGCTTTCCGGTATGATGAAAGGGCTTCCCCGTGATTGCCGGTCCGTGCTTTCAGCCCCGCCCAGGGGACGAGAAAGGCCGGAGTCTGGTCGTGTACATGGAGGAATTCTTCGACTGCCGATTCTACTTCTTTCTGGTCCATTTCGATGTTGGAAAGCATGCGAAGGACCGCGTCGATCGACCGGTCGGTGTCACCGGATGTGACCCAGATCTTCGCAAGAAGCCTGTTTGCGTCGAATCTGGATGGAACTTTCTCGAGCAACTCGAGGAGTATCTCCATGATCCTCCCGCTGCCCTTTTCGTTATTGTCGAACAGTTCCTCAAGTATTTCTACTGATTCAGCGTATCGGCCCTCCAGGGCCAACCCACGGGCGTAGATAGACATTATCCTGTTGTCCGAAGGGGTTTCGCTGTTGATTTTGCCCATGACCTCGTTCAGGCCCCCAAGTGCTTCGGATGGTCCTTTCTGGGCGTTATTGAAGAACCTGTATGTGTCTGATTTTCTGCCCTCTTTCCAGGATATCTCGCCAAGGATCCTTGAAATAAGCCATGGTTTGACGCTTATCGGAAGGAGTTGTTCAAGTTTCGTCCTTACCCTCTCAATATATTCGGGCGAAAGTTCGATACATTTTACCATCTGGGCCGCGGCTTCTTCTTCGCGATTCAGCCTGAGCAAGGTCTCACCCGCGAGGTATCTGGCCTCGGGATTCATCGGTTCCCTGCCGATTATCGTGATCAGCTGTTCCTCGACAGATATAAGATCGACGTCATTCGAGCCAAGAGCTTCAGCGAGGAACTTCAGGGAATCCAGAGATTTGCCGTCTGCCGATGATATCTTCGCGCCGTAGATGTTCAGTGCGGTGGCTGCTTCGGGGGGGAGGGCTTTCACGGCATTGCCGAGGACTTCCCTGGCGAGGTCCGCATGGTTCATGGCCAGTGCGGCCTTGAGCAGCTCTTCCCATATCTCGCTGTTACCTGGGTCCAGGTCGGTGAGTTTCTTGAATCTCGAAAGGACGTCCCGGATCTGGGAGGGGTCCGATTTCAGGGTCCTGCACAAGTAGTGAGAGGCCCTGGAATAGATCTCCTCGTCGAGGTGGAGCTGATATAGAGCGAGGTTCAGGGTCGTGTTTTCCGGGTGACGTACTGCTGCCTTTTCATAGATCGGTATGAGGTCCAGGCGGAGCGAGTCGTCGAACATGATCATCTGATCGAATTCAAATACGGCTTTTTCGATCTGGTCATTGTGCATATGGGCGTCGGCCTGGAGGAGTTTCAGTGGCCTGGTCAACGGGTCCTCGCTGGCCATACTGTCCAGAAGGTCAGCAAGAAGATTCCAGACGTCCTCGTCTTCCCCGGCAATCGCCCCGAGGCGTGAAGCAAATTCACGGTGCGCGTCAGGATTGTTTCTGAAAAATTCGATGGCCCACGGAAGGGCGCTCGATATGTCTCCGTTGCGCATCGCGAGGTCTATAGCCGATACTACTCTGTCGAGAGTCACGCCGCATTTATCGAGAATGCTGCCTGTGATCCTGAACAGTTCGTCTTTCTCAATGTCGTTTTTCTTTTCGAGTTCCTCGATGATCCCCGTGGCACTTTCCGAATCTCCCGCGAGAGCATGGAGTTCGGCCATGGCGGCCAGCAGGGCGCTGTTATTGCCGTCTTCAGAATCAGATTTTTCCTTTATAGTCTCTATAAGATCTCTAATGATCGCGGGATTCATCTCGGCGGCGATCCTGGCAGCCGAGGCCGCTTCATTGAAATTGCCGGTAGCGAGTTTGAGAGTGAGCATGAATCTCTGTGCAGGGCCGCTTCTGGCTACCGTGTCGTTTTCATCGATCATAACTATGATCGCCGGCGCACTTGTCGGCGAAAGTCTGAAAAGGGTCTCGAGCAGTTCGACGGCTTCTTTCACATGGTCAAGCGATGCTGCCGTATCCGCAGCAAGAAGTGCGAGTTTTTCGTGACCCATCATTTCTTCCGGCAGGGTCGACAGCCGATTCATGACCATTTCCAGTCGGTCTTTTTCATCGGAGTAGAACTCGCCCGGCTTGGGCTGGGTCGATGCTGTCAGCGCATCTTCCTTTCCTTCAAGGAAATCTCTGATCAGGGGAATGCCCTCATCGGGCCTTCCGAGCCTGACGAAGAGTTCTCCTTTCAGGAGGAAGTGAGATGGCGAATGTTCTTCGGCAGAATCGATAAGTTTGAGTAGAGGATCGAGTGGCGGGTCGCTCAGTTCAATGCACTGAAAGAACCTGTCTTCCGCCTTTTCGGGCCTTCCGAGCATAAAGGACGCCAGCCCGAGCGTGAATTTCACAGAGGCGCTTCCGGGCAGGTCTCTTTCCAGTTCGAGAAGAAGTTCTCCGACCACCTGGACGCTCTCGGGGGAATTCGCCAATGCTCTTCCAAGCGGCGAGGATGCCTCGGCGCTGTTACCCGTGGACATATAGAGCAGGCCGAGAAGAATCTCGTTATCGGTGAACGAAGATGTCTTTGTGTCACCTCTGTCCCTCAGGCCTTTCGATCTTGTCTCGGCTTTCTTGACCAGGCCGGTGACGAATTCGGAGGGCGATGTCCTGAGAAGGGATCTGATACTCTCAATATCCCGACTTCTCATAAGCAATTCTATGATGAAACTTCCGAGGATCGGATGAGGGTTGATAATAAACGTTTCTCTGGCGAATGATAATATCTGCGAGCGGGAGGATGGATTTTGACGGATAGCAGCCTTCATCTGCGTGACTGCCTGGACATAGTCAGAAGTATCGAGACAGAGCTGAATAGCCTCTATCGACAGGTTGAAGTCGTCAGGCCATTTCTGGAGTCCATCGAGTGCTCTGTTTAGAGCTCTCTTGAGGTCACCGCGCTGACGGTCCTGATGAATCTTTTTCAGGATTTTTTCCTGTGTAACGAACACTTCTTTTCCTTTCGAAGAGAATGGCTGAAAACCGTCCTGAATTATCAATTACCCTGGCAATGGCTGAAAACAGTCCTCCGGCTCACACAGTTCTATGCGAAATGCGTACCATCCGGGGGGAAGAAATCCCGAATCGCTTTATTTATTGCTATTTCAGGCCCTCAGGTGTAAATTATGCGGTGCCGGTGTACCCTGATAGGACCAAAGTTTTGCAAATTGCATAGCCGCACTGCCAGGGAGTCGCCGGGCACTGACAGGAAAGGTACCAGGTTTTGAAATGACGGGAAGATATACACTCTCTACTGAGATCGAACTCTGTTGCTCACACTCTCTGAACGAATATGATGGGGATTGTTCGAGGGTGCATGGCCACAATTGGCTCGTCAGGGTGTATTACGAGTTCGAAAAGGTAGATGAGAGGGGATTGACCGTCGACTATCTCCAACTCAGGGCCGATATGGAGAGGGTGCTTCTTCCACGGTTCGATCACAGGCATTTAAACGAAGTGCCCCCTTTCGACAGGATCAATCCGACCTCGGAAAATATTGCCGCAGAGATCTTCCGGCTGCTCCGTGAAGGAGCGGTTTACGAAGGTGGTCGTCTGGCCGAAATCGAACTCTGGGAGACCAGGACGGATATGGTGCGGTACCGTGAGGACTGAAAATGATTCTAATGCCGTCGTTCTTCTTTCCGGCGGCCTTGATTCAACCGTCTCGATGGCAATCGTGGCCGAACAGGGCATCTCCGGTTCAGCCGTCTTTATAGATTATTCACAGATATCCTCAACAAAAGAAGAGGCAGCATCCAGAGCTGTCGCTTCCCGTTATGGAATGGAACTCGATATAGTCCGGCTACCATGGCTTGGAGAGATGTCGTCGTCCGGATTGGTCTCCAGTGTTGCCGGGGGGGAGATCCCTGATTTTCCTCTTTCCGGTGACGCGGGTGATGAGGCGGCCGCTTCTAAAGCTGTGTGGGTGGAGAACAGGAACGGACTATTTATAAATGTTGCCGCCGTTTTTGCTGCCTCGCGAGGTGCTGACACCATTGTCACCGGTTTCAACAGGGAAGAGGCGGAGACGTATCCGGACAACAGTCCGGATTTTATTGAGGTATCAGACCGTTTTCTGGCAATCAGTGTCGGGACTCCCGTTCGGGTGGAGGCGCCTACGATCTCGATGGACAAGATCCAGATCGTCAGGGAGGGTCTTCGCCTGGATATTCCATGGGAGTCTGTCTGGAGCTGTTACAGGGATGGCGAGCTCATGTGCGGAAGATGTGAATCCTGCTTCCGGCTTAAAAGGGCCGTCGCGGGAACATCGGCAGCGGAGCGGTTGCGTTGGGCCAACGGCTGAGTGTCCGTGGGATAATTGACCGGAGGGTAGAGATATGTCGAGTGGATATACGCTTGTAGAGACTTCCTGGACAGGCCGGGCAATGGACTATGACGGCAGCCAGCTGAGAAGCCATTTCATAAGGGAAGAGACGGGACTCGACTGTGACGCGGTAATCGCCTTCGCCGGCGCTTGCGATGTGCAGGGCAGCAGCCTCGTGGATCTGGAGGATGCCGAGACGGGTAGCACGATCATCTCTTCGTCGATGCTTCATTTTATTGGCGAACATTTCCAGTGTCCACTGCGCGAGGCGAATTTCAGGCTGAGACTTTTCATTTCCATTATCATGGAGACCGTGTCGAGGCTGGCACCAGGAGTAGAAGGCTCAAGTGCAAAAGGAATCGATCCAGCGGGAACAGACATCGAGAGAAAGGGAGACGATCTCTACATCGCCGGCCGGAAATTGACGGTTGCCATCACGACGTCGAGCGCGACTTCATCTGTGTTTCACTGTGGAGTCAACATCGACCCTGCCGGGGCTCCGGTGCCGGCCATCGGGCTTGAGGAGCTTGGGATCGATCATGTTGAACTGGCTGAAGCGGTGCTTGAGCGCTATCGCGAGGAATGTTCCTCCGTTGAGATAGCGATCCGCAAGGTAAGGGGTGTATGAAAGACCGATTTGTCGAGGCCGGACTTCCAGCCGTGTATCTGTCGGAGATATTCTGTTCAGTTCAGGGCGAGGGGATATATGTCGGTGTCACGCAGATCTTCCTGAGGCTTGCCGGCTGTTCTTTCTGCTGCGGCTATTGCGATACGAGGGATGCGGCCGTGACGCCGAAAGAATACATGGTGGCGGGTATGGTCGGCACGGATGAGTTTGATGGCACAGTCGGCAAGGGCGACGGACAGACGACTTTCCCGAACCCGGTAACGGCCCCCGTACTTTCAGCCTATCTTGAGAAGTATGTTCCGTCGATTCCAGGACTTCATTCCCTGAGTGTTACCGGGGGAGAGCCCCTTGAGCAGCCTGATTTTCTCGAGGCCTTCCTGCCTCTTTTCAGGCGTTCTGGCATTCCGGTGTATCTGGAGACGAACGGTCTTCACGAATCCGCCGCCGCGAGAATAGCACCATTAGTCGATATCGTATCGATGGATATCAAACTGCCGTCGCTTTGTCTGCCGGGTGGAGAGGTAGTGGACAAGGGGGGAGCGCCGGACAGCGGAACGACCGGAAAGCGGGCCGATGCCAGCATGACCGGCAATGATATCTTCGATATCTATTCAAGAGTCATCCCGGTCTTTGCCCGAAAGGATCTTTTTGTAAAGGTTGTTATCGACGATGGTTTCGATCCTGTTGAGTTTGAAAAGGCTGTAGACCAGGTCGCGCGAACAGATCCGTCGATACCTTTCGTTATTCAGCCGGTGACTTCTTCGCAGATGATCGGATGCAAACCTCCGACTAATGAAAAACTTATGTTTGCCAGGGGAATAGCCGCCGCGGTGCTGGAAGATGTCAGGGTGATCCCACAGTGCCACAAGCTTCTCGGAATCCGATGATCCCTCTCCAGACAATATTTCAGGAAAAACGAAAACTCCGGGACAGGTTATTTTTTCGGGATCCACGGAATTCGGGGATAAAAAAATCAGCCCTGAAAGGACTGAAAAAGGTGCTGCGAGATGATGCGATGCAGGGTCGGGTTCGTGAAGGCGGCGACCACCTCGCAGCGATTAATACTGACAGCAAAGGCTGTACCAGTACTATTTGAAAAAGCTTCATGATTTGCTGTTATCCTTTGTCGACAGGGGCTTTCTCTGTTCCTCCGATTTCAGTACACCTTCCCCGAAAGTCCCAGTTGTTCCCCGTTGTTCCTTTGCCCTGTTTTAGCTCCCGGGCATGTTTCGGGCTACTTTGCAACATCTGATACCGTTCCTGCAATATCAGTCCGATGACAGGCGGACAGGTGAGGGAGAAGCGGGCGTAATCTCAAATCCAGCGGAAGAAGTGTCCTCCGCAGGTCATGCCTGGTCTGACAGGTATTGACGCCCCCGTCATATTTTTCTTGACAGATTCGGGCTATTTATTGTTTAGTGAGTGAGTTAGGTCTTTGTCTGCGCCTAAGGCGTGGAGGGGAAATTGAATCCTGCTGACAAGGAGGAAGGGTAAATGACTAAAGCTGAAATCGTGGAGAATATTTCCAGCAGGACCGGCTTGACGAAAAAAGAAGTGGCAGAAGCGGTTGAATGTTTTCTTTCGACCATCTCGGAGGGCCTCGTCAGGGGTGAGCACTATGAGATTCGCGGCTTCGGCACTTTTAAAGTCAAGGAGCGTAAAGCCAGGATGGCCAGGAATCCCAGGACTGGCGAGCCGGTCCCGGTTCCCGACCGCAAGGTCCCTGTTTTCAAGGTATCACGTGAACTGAAGGAACTGGTAGCTCAGTCCTGATCCAATTGTCCGCGTACAAACCGATCATCGAAGCGACCCTTTTCGCGAGGCGGTAAGGGTATGGGGCGTTCTGTTTGCAGCTGGAAAGGCAGATTATGGCCATCTCCGTGGTCGATCTTAGAAGCGATACCGTTACAAGGCCGTCTGATGAAATGAGAAAGGTCATGTCCACCGCGGTGGTGGGTGACGATGTTCTCGGGGATGATCCCACGGTCCAGCGCCTTGAAAAATACATGATGGACCTTCTTGGCAAGGAGGCCGCGGTATTTGTGCCGAGCGGCACGATGGCGAATATCCTCGGACTGCTTTCTCAGGCCCGACCGGGCGACGAAGTGATCCTCGACAGGAATTGTCACATATTCAATTACGAGGCGGGTGGCGCGGCGGCTCTTGGTGGCCTGCAGCTTCACCCTCTGGATGGGCCTGACGGATTCCTTCCTGTCGATGCTCTACGTACGGCCATAAGGCCGGTCAACATACATCATCCAAGGACTTCCCTTGTAGCAGTGGAGAACACTCACAACCGCGGCAGCGGAAGAGTATATCCTTATGATGGATTGAAAGAAGTATATCGTGTAGCCGGAGAGAACGGCCTCCGTGTCCACCTTGACGGTGCGAGGCTGGCAAACGCCGTAGTCGCGAGTGGTGTACCATTCGAGGAATACGGAAAGATCGCCGATTCGATCAATATCTGTTTTTCGAAAGGCCTCGGCGCGCCGGTCGGTTCGATATTCATTTCCGATGGCGAGACGGTAGAGAAGGCCCGATTCTGGAGAAAACGGTTGGGTGGAGGGATGAGGCAGGCGGGGATACTCGCAGAGGCGTGTCTTTACGCGATGGAGAATAATATCGAACGACTAGCGGAGGACCATGCGAAGGCATCGCGGATAGGGGCACTTATTCAGTCGATGCCAGGGCTGAGGCTGCTCTTTCCCATCGACACGAATATAGTCATCTTCCGCGTCGAGGACGAATCGATCGATTTCGACAGATTTTGCGCTGACCTCGAATCGGCGGGGATCATGGCGCTTGCTTTCGGCAGCAGGTCGTTAAGGATGGTCACCCATCTGGATATATCGGATGCCGACATGGAAAAAGTGGAAGAAATCATGTCGGGGATCATCGGATCCCACGGGTCGGGAAAGTCCGGAAAATGAGGACTTATCCTTTCTATCTGGTCAGTACTCCAATCGGAAATCTCGAGGATATCTCACGTCGGTCCATAGAGGTGCTCGGCTCTATCGATGTCCTTTTTGCTGAGGACACGAGGAAGACGAGGACCCTCCTTCAGAGGTACGGGATAAATGTCCCGGTCATCGCCTTTCATGACCATAACAAGGAAAAGGTGACGCCTGGAGTGATCGAGCGACTGAAGGATGGAGAGACCGCGGCTCTGGTCTCTGATGCGGGTATGCCCGGAATCTCCGATCCCGGATATTATCTTGTGAGGCGCCTCATCGATGAAGGTATCGCGTTTACTGTTATTCCCGGTGCGAGCGCCGTTACGACGGCACTTGTACTCTCGGGTCTGCCGACTGACAGGTTTGCTTTTCTCGGATATCTGCCCAGGAAGAAAGGGGCGCTGGCTCGTGTCCTGGGTGAAGCTGCTGAGTATACAGGCACATCGATATTTTTTGAGAGCCCTCACAGGATAATCAAAACCCTGAGGGTAGCTGGTGAAGTGATGGGTGACAGGGAAGTCGTCGTTGCCAGAGAGATGACCAAACTGCATGAGGAGATAATCAGGGGGACCGGTGATGAAGTGGCCGACAGGATGGAAAAGTCCAGGGTCAGGGGGGAAATCACTTTGCTGGTCAGGGGGCGGGGGCGAAAAGGCTGATTAGTCGGGCTTAATGGAACTGCTTGACAGCGGTGCTAATGAAATTCATAATACTGCCCTGTGCGGAATAATGCGCCGGGAGGATCAGGGAAAGAGGATACGAATTGGCAGGAAAGTCGGAAATCAAGGAAAGGCTCAGGGGGCTTCTCGACCCGGTCGTAGCTCTCTGCTCGTATGTAGGAATATCTCCGATGGGGATGACCCTGTTCGGCATATTTCTCAGTTTCATAGGCGCTGTTTACGTGGCAAAGGGCAAATTGTTTGCCGGAGCGATCATACTCATTATTTCGGGCCTGGCCGACACGATAGACGGGTCGCTGGCCAGAAGCCAGGGCAAGGTGACCACTTTCGGAGCGTTCATCGACTCGGCAGGTGACAGAGTCAGTGAAATGGCCTATTTCATGGGACTTGTCTTCTACTTTATGGGTCAGGGTCAGGGTAACGGCACTCTTGTATTCTTTGTGCTTGTGGCTCTGGCTGGTTCGTTTCTCACCAGCTACGCGAGGGCAAGAGCGGAAGGACTGGGTCTGGAATGTGCTGTTGGGATCCTCGAACGGCCTGAACGGGTCGCTCTTATGATCGCTGGACTGATTTTCGGGAAAGTCGTGTTGACGGCTGTCATAGTATTTCTCGCCGCGATGAGCATCTTCACCTTCCTGCAGAGAGTTCAGCACGTCAGGAAGATAACGACAGAGAAGGTCGGGGATTCGGACAGCTTGCTTTGATCCACCTCCCGGCCGACTAATAGAGATTATTTATTACTGGTAGAAACCACTCTTTTTCAGGGGGCTGCCGGTAGACGCCGTCGGGGTAACGGCCTATGAAGCCAAATATCAGGACCATTCTCCGGACTTCTGTACCTATAGTCGTCGATTTCGGAGCCCAGGTGATGATGTGGACCGTCGAGCCGATGCTCGTCGGCCATCTTGCCTTGTCTACGATGCACAAGTTCTACCCCGGACTCGGTGCTTCGGGCGTCGATGCCCTGACAGCCCTCGGCAATGTCGTACAGATCATCCTTTTTACATGCACCATCCTTCTTACATTCGTTTTCGGCGCGACTATAATAATCAACAGGTCACTGGGGGCCGGGAAGAAGGAACATGCAAACCATTTTCTCGGGCAGACACTCTTTACATCGATGTTTCCCGCCATCGGCATCTCGCTGATCTGGTATTTTTCGGCTCCCTTTATTTTCAGTACAATACTTGGGGCCTCGCCCGCGGTGACTGTGATCTGTGTCGACTACATGAGGATGATCGCCTGGTTCGCGCCATTTATCATAATGAATTTTGTCGCCATCGGGATAGTAAGGGGAGCTGGGGACACGCATCTTTCGATGATGATAGGGCTTATGGCGAATATCATTCACCTGGTCCTGGCTATCCTTCTCGTCTATGGCCTGTGGGGGTTTCCCCATATGGGGGTCAGGGGTGCAGCGCTGGCGGCAGGGATCGGCCATACGACAGGATTTTTCTTTACATACATTGTGATCCTCCGTGGCAAGAGCGTACTCACTTTCAGGTGGCACGATTTCCGGAGCATCCGCCGCAAGACTATAGGCAATATGGTAAAGACCGGCATCCCAAGCACTCTCGAGCAGCTTGCCTGGATGACCGGTGTGACGATAGTGATCGGTTTCAGCAACAGGCTGGGGGCAACGGCGGCAGCGGCACACATCGTCGCTCTGACTTTCCAGAGATTGTTTGCGGTAATGTACCTCGCTTTCGGTATGGGAGCCCTTACAATGGTCGGACAGCGGTTCGGTGCAAAGGAATACAAAAGGGCAGGAAAAACAGCGAATCTTTTCGCCAGGCTCGTCGGTTGCCTGGTTCTTTTTCTCTCTGCGGTCATATATTTCAGGGCGAGATATTTTGTCATCATATTTACGACAGACCCGGATGTGATCGACCTCTGTGTGAAGGTCCTTCGGATCGTAGCCTTTGTGCAGGTCCCCAAGGCTATGTCGTATATTTTCTCATTCAGTCTCAGGGGAGTCGGTGAGAACAGGTACCCGATGTACCTTGCATTTATCGGTGTGTTTGTCATCGAGATCATACTTGGATTCAACCTCGCCTTCACCTTCGGGTTCGCTTTGTACGGGCTCTGGGCCGCTGCGGGGGTCGACGAGCTGTTCAAGTCCCTTATGGCAATCCGAAAGTTCAGGAGTCGGATAAAAGCACTGGTCAAGTTATCGGTGGATTAGATCCTGGCCATGAACAGGAAAGGCATGTGATGAGTGGCTTTTTCATGACATTCGAAGGGATAGAGGGTTCGGGAAAATCTACCGTGGCCCGGCTTGTCGCCGATGAGCTGAAAAAGGCGGGAATAGATATTCTTTTGACCCGCGAACCGGGAGGGACAAGGACATCCGAAGCGATCAGGTCGATTCTTCTCGATCCCGATCGTGCCGAGATATCAGCCCGTGCCGAACTTCTCATGTATCTCGCCAGCAGATCTCAGCTGGTCGATGAGGTGATATCTCCAGCCCTGAGAGGGGGCAGGACAGTCATATGCGACCGGTTTATGGACGCTTCTGTGGCCTACCAGGGTTGGGCGAGGGGGCTTGGTGAAAAGATCGTTGAGGATCTTAACTCGTTTACCGTAGGGGAGTTCATTCCCGATATGACCTTCCTGTTCGATCTTCCGGTTGAGACCGGATTCAGCCGAGGCCCCGAGAAGAGAGAATCTGACGGAGTCCGGATCAAGGACAGGTTGGAGCGTGAGGCCAGATCGTTCCACGAAAAGGTCAGGGAAGGGTATCTGAGGATCGCTGAAAGGGAACCGGGAAGATTTGTCGTAATCGATGCAGCTTTATCTCTCCAGGAAGTCACTGTTGCAGTACTTGGGAACATTCGACCCCACCTTGACGTACAATTCTAAGAGGCACGAACAAAAAGAGGTAATAGCCTTCGCCCTGCCCGCGGAGGCAAAATCGTTTGTTAGGCAGTGCTTTAATCGGTATATTCAGCCTGTGGGTTTTTAAAGATGTGAGAAATACCCGTAAGGCATGGATTATGATAGAGGATTTCTATAGATAAAGACCATAGACCCATAAGATCGGCCCCACAGACTCGCCGATCGGGTAACGTGACTGGAGGTCAGGTTTGAAGAAAATGAAGAAATTTTTAATACCGGCAGTATTGATAGTGATCATTGGCGCAACGGCATGGATCGTGAGCGCGGCTGACGAGCGCGAGGCAGGAGAGCGCAGCCAGTACGATGAGCTGACGCGATTCAATAATGTCCTTGTGAAGATCCTCGATTTCTATGTAGAGGAAAAGGATTTTACCGAGCTGATCGATGGCGCGATAGACGGTATGCTCAGCACGCTCGATCCCCACTCGATATATATGGACAGCTCACAGTACGAGAATCTGATGATCGATACAGAGGGCGAGTTCGGTGGGCTGGGGATACAGATAGTAGTCAGAGACAAGTTCCCGACAGTCATCTCCCCGATAGACGACACGCCTGCTATGAGGCTCGGTATCCAGGGTGGTGACAGGATCATCGAGATCGAGGGCGAGTCGACAAAGGGCTGGAGCAGCGATCAGGCGGTCAAAAAACTCCGCGGCGCCGCGGGGACCCAGGTCAATATCATGATCGGCAGAGAAGGGCTGGACGAACCGCTGCCATTTACTATAACGAGAGAGATCATCAGGGTCCCGAGTATCACATATTCGACGATAATGGAAGATGTGGGGTATGTCAGAGTTGCGAGGTTCGCCAAGAAGACCGCGCGAGACTTGAGTGTCATTCTCCGGGGATTCGAACAGCAGAATATAAAGGGAGTCATCCTCGATCTTCGCGGGAATCCGGGCGGATTGCTGACGTCGGCATTCGAGGTCTCTGATCTGTTCCTGGATAAAGATAAACTCATCGTCTACACCGAGAGCAGGATCCAGCAGAACAATACGAAATTTTATTCGAAAGCCAGGAAGCTGCACAGCAATTATCCCGTTGTGATCCTGGTGAACGGTGCGAGCGCTTCTGCTTCCGAAATCGTCGCTGGCGCTCTTCAGGACTGGGACAGGGCTATCGTCGTCGGGCAGACGACATTCGGTAAAGGCAGTGTTCAGACCGTCTTCAAGGTAGGCGAGGGTGAAGCGCTGAAACTGACTACCCAGAAATATTTCACGCCAAGCAAGAGATGTATCCACAAGGATTACGACGAGGATGGCAAGGCGGTAGAGACCGAGGACAGCAAGAAGGAATATCATACAGCTTCGGGCAGAGTGGTATACGGTGGTGGGGGAATCTCTCCCGACTGGAAGATAGAGCTCCCCAAGTTTACGGGATTTCAGAGGAAACTTGAGCTCAGAAGCCTCTTTTTCTCGTTCGCGATCGGATACTCCGCCTATCATGAGATCGGTGATGAGTTTGTCGTGGACGACGAGATCCTGGCCGAATTCAAGAAGCATCTGGATGAAAAAGAGCTCGAATACACAGAGGAAGACTGGACCGAGGAAAACACCGACTATGTCAAGCAGGGGATCAGGAGGGAAGTCTTCCGCAAACTATATGGTACGAAGGGCGCCTATGTGGCGACGCTGGCGGAGGATTACGAGATAATAGAGGTCCTCGAGATGTTCCGCAAAGTGAACACTTTAGAGGAAGTATTCTCCTACGCAACCAGCCATACAAAGGTCGCCGAGGCGGAGGCTGAGTAAATGAGTGACAAGATTGCGGTGGTCTGTGATTTTGACGGCACGATCACGATCAGGGACATCGGTCATCATTTCTTCGAGAGCTTTGTGCCTGACACAGCTTCCTGGGTAGAACTCCTCGAAAAATGGAAACTCGGCCTGATCAGTTCCAGGGAGTGCCTCCAGCGAGAGGTCGCATCTATTTCGGCTACCCGGGACGACCTGGACGAATTCATAGAGGACGAAAAATTCGATCCTTACTTCAAGGATTTCGTCGATTTCAGCAACCGTAGAAATTACGATTTTCTAATACTCAGCGATGGCATGGACTATTACATCGAATCGATGCTGATGAGATTCGGATTCGGCTATCTGGAGTTCCGGGCCAATCATCTTGTGTTCGGTTCAAGTGGAGAGATCGAGTCGGTGGAGTTTCCCTTCTATGGCCTCAGTAATGGCTGTACGATGTGTGGTGACTGCAAGAGGTTCCATCTTCAGCAGTTGAAGGAAAAGGGATTCTTCACGGTCTACGTCGGCAACGGTTACAGTGACCGGTGCGCGTCCGAGCATGCTGATCTTGTTTTTGCCAAGGACGATCTGCTCGTCCATATGAAGCAGAAGGGGCTTGATCATGTCGAGTTCAGGAACTTCAGAGACGTTGAGCGGAGCCTCATGGGAAAATTCTACATATCCGGGCAGGAATGAGATTTCAGGAATTTGATTACTGATGAATGATCCCGGGATCTTCGCTCTTCAGCTCGTTGTCTATATACTTCTGGTGTTTCTTGTTCATCGCGTCAGTATATACCCTGCTCACATATCCGATAAAGTTGAAGACATCGATGTCTTTTATCTCGGACTGGGAACGAAGGTCACGCAGACGCTGCATCACGTCGGTCATGTCGTTTTGAGAGACGATCTCGTCTGTGTAACAGCTCCAGAACTTGTCCATCGTGTACGAAAGTTCCTGGCCGTATTTTGTCGAGAGTTCGGATGGTAATCCGGAAGAGAGGACTCCGACTTCTTTATTATAGATCGACTCTCCGATCGTGGAGCGGAAGGCGATCAATGCACCGATCCCGACGACAACAACCACGACGATGATTATCAATGTGCGTTTCATTTTCATAAACGATCCTCCAGCAATTACCCTAATATCGGTTTTTTGAGGACTCAAATCCAGATTAATCCAGATAATTATATTCTGGGTCCAGCAACTACCCATAGGAGCCTTATCCAGTCAGGCTACCTTCCAGCTGAACGCTTCAGGGTCTTTTCGAACCATTCGGAGCTCAAGCAGCAGGCTTCGACCAGGCAATCGGCTGGTTCCGTCATGGGATGTACTGCCCCGAAGGAGTGTCCGCACCCCTCGAGTATTTCCATTTTTACTTCTGCCGCACGGGGGTGAAGGAGCAGGCCCTCTGCTTCCTTGAGCGTGACGGCCGCGTCGCGGCGCCCGTGTACGATCAAGTGGGGGATCTTCAGTTCTGATGCCCTGAGCGAAAGATCGTATTGTTCCCTGTGCGCGTCGATATCCTCGAAATACGAATAATCGAGCCACAGCCCCGACTCGGCTCGCGATTCGTTAAAGGCAAGTCGGCCCCTTTTTTTCCATTCCTTTTTGCGGCGTTCGGTGTATCTGTCCAGTTTCGAGAGGGCGGACCATGTGACGATCGAAGCGATCTCGGGGCTGTCCGGGGAAACCAGAATAGAAACGGCGCCGCCCCTGCTGTGGCCCAGGAGCCCCCACCTGGTTCCGTTGGCGTTCACCGGCATCTTCTCGGAGTGGGCGAACGAGATGACTTTTTTCAGGTCAATGATCTCCCTGCTGACAGAATTCGACGCGAAGAGATCCGGCCTCGTGATTTTCCCCGTCCCCTCATCGACTCCGCAATGCGAGAAGCTGAATGTAAGGACATGGAAGCCGTTGACAGCAAGATGACGGGAAAGATACGGGAAAAAGCCCCAGCGTCTGTAGCCAAGGAAGCCATGTGAGATGATGATCAGGGGGCGGGGGACTGCCGGTGCGATCGAGTAGAAATCTGCCGCGATTCCGGCTGAACCGCTGATATCGGCAAGGCCCGCCTTGCCGGACTCTATTTGAATGTCGATCGTCTGTATCCGAGATGTGTCCACCCTGTCTCTCCTCGTATTTATCCGGTCTATGGAGAAAGTCATAAGCTGATCGATCCACTTCGGCGGACCGACCCGCAGAGGATATGACATGAAACGGATATAGTCAACATCCACTCCCGATATCCTTTTAACAGGCTCTCTGGTAATCCTCTGAATGATGAATGCTGCCCTTGATGTTCCTTCATCCTTCAAGTATTATGTATGAGACGAATATGTATGAGATGACCGTGTGCCGTATGTCATTGATGGGGGCGTAAATGACCAGAAGAATAATCACGGGAATTATAATCACTCTGGTACTTCTCGCGGTAGCCAGGCGCCTGTCCATGAACAATTCTGAAGCTCTTTTGTCCTCATCGGGCGGAGTGACGGTCACTCATTCTACGGTATTCGAGCAGGTCGGGCGGGAAATGCCTGTACTCACTGTGAGGGTCGAGCCAGCGGATGGAGCGCACGCGTATCTGGTCTACAGGGTACAGGGCGAAGACATGTCGGGGAGAGGCGACCAGGATAACGATGAGACCGCAGGATCTGATAATATAGTAAAAGTCGAGATGACAGCCGGGGAGAACGGGACTTTCAGCGGTAATCTTCCGGATCTGGAAAAAGGAAACAGGCTCGGATATGCTTTTGAGGTGGAGGTGAAGGACGAGGAGTCGGGGCAGCAGGAAAGATTGCGGTTACCCGAAATTGAAGGGTCGTTTCTCACTTTGAAATACAAGGGAGAGGTCTCGACCCTGGTTCTGATACTGCACGTGATATTCATGTTCGGGGCATTCTTTTTTATGGTGGAATCGGGTCTGTGCGCGATACCTGTGTTCAAGGGCGCCGAAGGTAAAGAGATGACTGCAGTGATGATGAGGTGGCTCATCCTCTTCACTTTTGTTGGTGGCTGGCCTCTTGGATTTATCCTGAATTACCAGAGATTTGGCCCGATATGGGAAGGGTTTCCTTTCGGATATGATATTACCGATAACAAGACACAGCTCATGTTGGTCATTTGGGCGATCACCGTGTTACTTTCTCTCGGAAGCTTTTTTGGGAAGGGTGAAGAGAAGGACAAGCTGGGCAGGAAAGGTTTCGCGATAGCAGTGCTGGTGAGTACAATACTCAGTTTCCTGATTTTCCTGATTCCACACAGTCTGTGATCTGTCACATGAACACTTCTGAAACAACCGACCTCTTTCTTTCCAGCCGCGTATGCCTTGCACCTATGGCAGGTTTCACAGATGCACCCTACCGATTGATATGCAGGGAGTTCGGCGCCGACTTCTGTGTGACGGAGATGGTGAGTGCCGATGGCCTGGTGCGCGAGGGAGACAAAACACACAAGATCATGACGAGGCTCGAGGGTGAAGGTCCGGTGGGCGTTCAGCTTTTCGGGTCCGATCCCGAGATACTGGCTGAAGCGGCTGGAATAGCAGAGGAGACCGGGCCTGCCTTCATCGACCTGAATTTCGGTTGTCCGGCAAAAAAGGTCATAAGGAGGAACGGTGGGGTGGCGATCATGCGCGATCTTGGCCTGATGGAAAGGATCTGCCGTCGGGTCGTAGAGGCAGTGAGTCTGCCCGTAACGGCCAAGATACGCAGTGGATGGAGCGCGGTGGAGGAAAATTATATCGAGGCAGGCAGAGTCGCCCAGGGAGCAGGATGCGCGGCAGTGACGATCCACCCCAGGTATCGCACGCAGGGATTCTCGGGCAGCGCCGCATGGGCGCATATCGCGAGGCTCGGGAGTGAGCTTGATATCCCGGTCATCGCCAACGGCGATGTAAAGGATCCAGAGGACTATTTTAAAATAGTTGATGAAACAGGATGCACACTTGTTATGATAGGCAGGGGCGCGTTCGGACGCCCATGGATATTCAGGGAGATCAAGGAACGGCTATCGGTCAGGGAAGGATCTTCCGGCAAGGAATCGTCGGGTCCGGGATCATCCGGTCAGGAATCGCCTGATCGAGAACCATTCGAGCAAATGACTCTCTCAGGTCGACTTGATATCCTGGGGCGATTTCTGGAGATGGAAATCGCATGGAAGGGCGAGAAACTGGCTTTACTGGAGATGCGCAAATTTTACAGGTGGTTTCTCAGGGGGCATCCCGATATGAAGAAATACCGGATGGCGCTTGTCACAGCGGAGACAAGGGAGGCCGTTCTCGGCCACCTGTCGCTGCTCAGAGAGGAGATAGATAATAAATGGATGAAGCCCGCTTAAAAGAATTACTGGAGAATGTGGCCGGTGGAAAAATGGATGTCACCCAGGCTCTGGACAGACTCAAAGTACTTCCCTTCGAGGATATGGAA
>JAHOYU010000268.1 GCA_019038625.1 Candidatus Latescibacterota bacterium
ATTGATCGCCGGGTGCTGCGATGAATGTAAGACACCGGTCGAACCGAGAGACCCCCTCCCTGGAAGCTGGGAGTGCGTGCGGTACATAACAAACAGCGTTCCGCAACCTGGAAACATCGGTCAGCTGATGACCTTCTACAGCAACGGGACCGGAGGCGTGGGTACTCCAGATAACCTGATGATGCAGCCATTCACCTGGGTTTCCGCAGAAGAAAAAGTCTACCTGGAAGTCGAAGAGATGGGGATTGCGACTGGTTTTAACTACACAATTTCAGGCGACACCCTGTATATGGACGCAAGTGCCAGTTTTTTCGGAGGCTCTCTCATGGAAATCGAGGCGGATTATATAAGATGGTATGAGTAGGCGGCTGCACTGAAGTGAACAGGGGACAATCTCCCAGGCTGACATAATGGCCGCGCGTGGTCAGGAATTCAGCCCCAGGCGTCCCTTGCTCTGCCGACTGACGGGAAGTTCTGTCTTCTTTTTGTCCTTCATCCTCGCGACGTATGCTCCACTGAACATCCTCGCGAATTCATCGACATGAGCCAGATTGATGATCGACGATCTGTGTATCCTTACAAAATCATCCGGAGGCAATTCTTCTTCCAGTTCCTTAAGAGTCTTTGTCAGCAGGTAACTGCTGTCGGCCGTAAACAGTTCGACGTACTTGCCTCCGGCTGTAAGGAAGAATATATCTTCGATATCAATAAACTTTACCCTGTCACCCGTTTTGACCTGTATCCGGCGGGTCGAAGAGCGGCCCATCCGCAGCATCATCCTTTTCAATTGATCTCGAAGTTTGTTCTCACCTTCGCTTGTGATCCTGCCGAGCTTGTCGATCGCTTTCTCAAGTCTTTCCGGATCTACAGGCTTCAGGAGGTAGTCTATCGAGTTGGTCTCAAAAGCTTTCAGGGCATACTGGTCGTATGCTGTCGAAAAGATGACAAGAGGGAGGTACTCCAACTTCTCGAGGACCTCAAAACCTGTCATGCCGGGCATCTGTATATCGAGAAAGACAAGGTCGGGTCGCAGGCTTTCTATCAATTCAAGGGCTTCATTTCCATCATTCGCTTCGCCTATGATCTCGATGACTCCGCCAAACGGTTCGAGGAGTCTGCGAAGACGCTTGATCGCCAGAACTTCGTCATCTATCAGTATCGTCCTGAAACTCATTTCTCTCCTGGTCCCGCGCGCGTGTCCCGCGTCTATAACGTCGATGGTATCTCTATGACGATAGAGACTCCTCCCTCTGTCGAGAGATCAAAAGTGTGCCTGTCCCCATAGAGAAGTTCAAGTCTTTCCCTGACGCTGCTGATGCCGAAACCTTCAGGAACGGTGAAAGCATCGAATCCCGGACCCGTATCGACGATCCCGACGCGGCATCGGCCCTCAGACTGCCGACACTCTATTGTGATACTGCCTCCGTCTTTCTCTGGAGCTACACCGTACTTGATACTGTTTTCCACAAGGGGTTGCAGAAGCATGCCGGGAAACCGGCAGGGCGCTGATGCGTCATCTGCCCTGATCGAATACTCGAGCCTTTCCCCGAGACGTACCTTTTCGATCTCGAGGTATGATTCGATGAATCTCAGTTCATCTCCGAGAGTCACAAACTCTTCGGATGCCGCTTTGAGCGTATACTGAAAGATGTTTGAAAGTTTCTGGACCATCTCTTCGGCTCTCTTTGGATCATCGGGGATAAGACTGGCAATAGAGTTGAGCGTGTTAAACAGAAAATGAGGATTCGTCTTCGCCCTGAGCGCCTCGAGTTCGGCTCTCATCTTCAATTGTACAAGCTTCTGTTCGTTGATCTCCTTTTCGGCGAGTTTCCTGGCAGTCTCCTCAAGCCTCTCGCGAACACTGTAGTAGGTGAAGAGAGAAATGCCAAAAACGTTTGAAAGAACAGCCACGACAAACAGAAAATAGAATGGATGTGAGATATGGAATGGGAACAGTACAGAATTGATCCCCCAGCCGATCAGGCCGCCGATAATGCCAGAGACTGTATAAAGAAGCATCAGGGCGGCAAGCCTCAGCAACGAATTCCTTATCCTCTCCGTGTCGAACATCGATCCCAGGATCATCCCGGGAAACGCGATCGAGATAGCGAGGATGAAATTACCGGCGATCTCCACCAGCCACTTTCTGAGGTCCGGCGTAAACTCGAATATCGAGATAATCAATGTTATCCCCAGGACCGCGCCCAGGAGAGTCCTGATATTCCGCAGGCATAATGCCTCTTTCACCCTGTCTATTGCCGTCATCAGTCTTTCGCTGCTTTCTTTGCGGCTTCAAGCGATTTCCTGTAGTTCTTCTCGTCAGGATTCATCTCTATTGCAGTCTCATATTCACTGACAGCCAGTTTTATGTCACCCTTTATTTCATAAAGCATCCCGAGCCTCCAGTGCGCCGCGTCATGTCCAGGAACTCCCGGGTGGACCTCACGCTTCAGATAATCAAACATCGATTCTATCCCCCTGTCCAGGCGGCTGCCGGAATATACTGCCGTCCGGCCGATCTGATAGAGGCAGTCGATGGCATCGGGATCCGACTTCAACGCCTGTTCGAAGGTCGCAAACGCGTTGTCATAATCCTTGATCTTCTGGTAGAGCATTCCAAGGGCATACAATACTTCGACATCGCCGGGATTCAATGACAGATACTCGGTGAACTCGGCTATGGCAAGATCGTACTTCTCTTCCTTCACATACACCTGTGCCATCAACGAATGCGCGTGTCGGGGACTGTATTTACTGATTACCTCGATCTGCGCCTTCGCCTTCTTTCTGCTGCCTCCTCCGATCGATGGAGCATTCAGATAGTAACTCGCCAGGTAGATCCTCGCTTCAATATTCATTGGGTCGAGATCGACCGATTTCTTCAGGGAATCAAGCACTCGTCCCGACAGTATCCCTTTTTCGAAATATGAAGCTTTCTGAAGTTTTTCCAGATTCGCTCGAGCGTACCATAAGTGATATTCCGCGTTCTCCCTGTCAAGCGAGACCGCCTGCTTCAGGTACTCGACCGAATCGTCCACCTTCCCCTTCACCAGGTCGATCCTTCCGAGGTAATAGCAGGCTTCATCATCCGTATCGTCGATCTCCAGAAACCGGATGTAACACTCCCTCGCCTCGTCGAACTCGCCCTTCTCAAAATGTTCAGCCGCTTTTTCCCTGTCGCACGGAACAGCCGCGCATATCGCCCCTGCAATCACCAGCATTGACAGTATCGTCAGAAATATGGCCCCAGATGTTTTCATGATTCCTCCTTTAACAGATGGTCAGTTTGCATACATGTATCCAGCCAGATTACCGTCCAGGCCGGACGCCTTCGTCCATCACGGGAAGTACGATGTGAGACGGATACTTTTTCCCGTGGTATATCTTCTGTCTTGTCTTCTTCAGGACAGCGGCCCTCAAGGGGTCTTCCCCTGTGTTCGGGTTTCGGTCATACTTTGGAAAGTTGCTGCTCGATATTTCGACACGAAGCCTGTTGCCCGCTTTGATCAGGATTGCAGTCGATCCCATCGCTATGTTCATCCCGTATACTTTCCCCGGCTCAAGCAGTTCCCTATCCGGCCCTCCGTTTCGCCAGCTCGCGCGGACGATACCTTCCTCGATTATCCTGGCATATCCGTCCTCCCTTACTTCGACAAGCTTTGCCGTAAAATCTGTATCCAGCCCTTCCGTCGAGACATATATCCGTGCCTCGATCGCGCCGATTATCTCCATGTCATCCTCCAATGGCTCGGAAGTGTATACGAGTACATCGTCGCGTCTTTCAATGTCGCGCTGGTCCTTCACTCCGACCAGGTGGAGCATGAAGTGCATGTTCGCTCCGCCATTCGTGGGTACCGGGTCCATTGGATCGAAGGTGAAGGTATCGAAAGAAGCATCATCGAGCGGCAGGCAGGACAGGCTGCCGTCCCCGTCCAGACTGTTCGCGCCCGACATGCTGCTGAAAAAGAATTTTCGGGGCTTCGAAGCTACGGGTGGCCATTGATCGAACCCCCTCCACTCATCCGCGCCCATGACGAAGAGAGTGACCCGGTCCTTTTCCGAGAGGTCATTCTTCATCCCTCTCAGGGTCATGTCGAACCACTTCTTCGACAGTTCCATCAATCCGGCTCTTCCCATGACGCTCTGTGGGCCGAAGTCCTCATCGCCTGCTTCAGTAAATGTCGAATAGAACTGATCATGAAACCATGGACCTACGATCAGCAGCTGCCCCTTCCTGCCCGCGGCGTCAATACCCCGGTAGACTCCCAGGGCAGATTCGGCCACGAAATCCAGCCATCCAGTCATATGCAGTGCCGGGATCTCGATGTCTTCAGGCCTGTATACATCAAGTTCTTCCAACTCGTATTTCTCATTCCATATCCTGCTGTCTATGCCGACTGATTTGAACGCGTCCAGGATGGGCAGGTACTCGAACATCTCGTCGATCTCGTAATCGTTCATATTTCGGTTGGTCAGTGATTCCTCGTGAAGGATCCACGGTATGCTGAGCATTATATGGTTCGCGCCGCCGCATGTGATCTGACCCTCTGATCCGAGCCATCCGGAGACAGGGAAGATCGAACGGAGTCCCGGGTGTCCCTTACTGGCCAGTATCAACTGAGAGAAAGCCAGATAAGATGAACCCCACATGCCGATCTTTCCGTTACACCATGGCTGTTCCATTATCCAGTCCAGCGTGGCCATCCCGTCGGCCAACTCATTTACAAAAGGAAGATAATCACCTCCGGAAGCGAACTTCCCCCTGGCATCCTGGATCAGGACCGCATAACCACCGGCGGCCCAGAACTCGGCCTCTACTCTAAGCTGGCGTTTGCCGTAAGGCGTCCTTACGAGGATCACCGGAAACACATCTCCAGCCTCAGGTAGATACAACGCGCCAGACAGTTCCACACCGTCACGCATCGGTATCATGACCTGTTCGGTCTGGATCATGTTCCCTACCTGCTCATCAGCCGCCTGCAGATCCGCATCGAGCGAACAGACCAGCATAGACAGAACGACCGATGCCCCGATCGCCCACCTGCCTGTAAGACTTCTCATCATTCTCACCATCCTCCCGGCTCTCTGCCGGATACTGCCGACCAACTGCCGGCTGAACTTAAATTCCGGGTGTGTTCTGAAACGCCACACCTGTCAAGGTCTACACAGAGATTACGCATTGAATAGAATTACGACCACGGCTACCCGACCAATGGACCGATTCAGGGTATGAACGGCATTACAGAGGAATGAATGACATGCCGGAAAACGGGGTAGTTCTCGAGCCATTTGACATGCTGAATGTGTCGGAGGTTTTTACACATTTCTGAACGGGAAACTCCCCCAATTCAAAACCCACCATAACTCTTGTAATATCAAGCAGATACGGCGGCTTGCCGGGTGGCATGCAGATTGCAGCATAATAGGATGGAATTAGTGTTATTTGAGGGGTTTGTAAAAAATTTCGACACGGACGAGGTAAAAACAATGAAAAAGATGACCATTCTTACACTGACGATCATGATGACAGGCCTGCTTGCGGGCTCCGCTCTTGCGGTCCCGAGGCTTCAGACCTACATCGTGGATTCTGAATTCTACGGCAATTTTCAGCACGTCGAGGAGGATGTCTGGGTAACGACAGCCAGGAACTTCGATTTGAAGGTCGTCGGTTACTGGGCGTCGGCCGATATTGACGACAGCAAACTGACAAACTCATTTGACGTTCTCAAGAGTCCCATGGCATACGATCAGATGGATACATACCTGGTCATAAGCGTCCCTACCGGCCAGTCGGGAACGGTCTGGATCAATGGGGTCGAGATCAATTCCTTCTATAACTATGGTGATCCCGGGCTGGCTGGCTCCGCCCCTTCCTGGTATACAAAGACTCTGCTGCCGAGCCTGAAAAACTACAATTTCTATCATGCGGGATCGCTCGATAATGACGATGTGAACGCGTGGCACTATGATCATGGTATAATCCACGAGCCGGGTTGGGGAGACGAGATGCTTTTCGATTTCGTCGTAAGCGGATTCGACTGGACCCATGTCGATGCTGTCGGAAGAGATTCCTTTGGCAAACTTCACAAGGCTCCGCACTCTCACGACTCGAGTTACTTCGCCACTCCAGAGCCCGGCACTCTGAGCCTGCTCGGCCTCGGGCTTCTCGGAATAGCGCCTCTGCTCAGAAAGAAAAAGAGTAACTGATCGGATGATCACTGGTTATTTTGAAGGCGGATCCGCACAGGCGAGTCCGCCTTTTTTCTGTAGACTCTGATGCCCAACCTCCTTTCATCACACCTCTTGCTCCAGTCCCAAGCCGGGTATTGAGTTGACTTTATGGGCTAATCTATGCTATAATGGCAGTCTGAATCAGCAACAATATGTTCGAGTCACAACGATCAGATCGTATCGTTGCTGATAGAGGGAAATTCCGATATTGGAACCCCTCCTCAATCAACTGTGGTGGACAAGCTTTGGAAATAGGAGGCTAACATCGTGAGAAAAGCATCGATTCTCTCCCTGATCCTGTTCTGCGTCGTTCTTGCACTCTCACCCCTTTCACATGCGGCAACCGTCATCATGAATGACAACGGGTTCCTCTATACCGATGGAGCATTCCCCGTGAGCAGCATGGGGGACATCTTCGGTGGAGTCGGATTTATCAGTTCGACCAATCCCGCCCTGAACGTCGACCTTACATCGAACGAGATGACATGGAGCCTCACCGGGCTCTCGGTCTCCGACCAGTTTGCCGTCGGTTCGAGGTACTACACTAATTTTACTGGTGGAAAGATCCTGATCGCGGTCGATCCCATGATGAACGCGGATTATGGCATCCACCCGCCGAATGCCACCGTTCCCATGACATTCGAGGATGGAGACATCTTTCTCAAGGGAATCGTGACAGCATCATACATGACGTACGATGCCGACAGGCAGTTCGGCGTGATCGTCATGCTTGTGAATTTCACTACGGGCATGGGTATGGAAGATATCGGCGAGCCGAACGGAAATATCGTCGAGTATACTTTCGGCCCGGACGATCCAAACATTCCTGCCGGGTTCAACCTTCAGGCGATCGGCAATATCCAGGTCCCCGCGCTTTGTACCGTAAAAGGAAATGTCAGCTTCGAATATAACCCTGAGACCTGTGTCAAATGCGAAGGCATCACCCTGCTCGATCTTCTCTATACCGGCGTCGGCGACCTGTCGAGCCTGGAGATAACGGGCGGCGTTCAGTATGAGATCATCGGCGACCATCTTATACTCACTCCCGGAGCTCTCGATGAAAAACTGCCGGGCAACGTAAAGATAACAGTCGGCCTGGCAGAGACCGACATTCACACTTCCTGTTCACGGCCGATAACTGTCGGAAATGTCATCGACAAATTCACCGTTGTTCAGGTCGAAAAGATATTGATCCCCTGTGAAGAAGCGAACTGTAACAGCATGAACCGTCTCCGCCTGCGATATCACGGCCTCGGAGACCCGTCCTGCGCTGTCGTTTCAGATGGTGCTTACGCTACATGGGATGGAGAATTCCTGAGTATCCTTCCCTCGGGGGACGAGCTGAGGGGCAATACGACCATCACGATCGGAACGGACGTAGCGACAATTCATACGTCCTGCTCACAGCCTCTCGAACCAGGCTTCGTGTTCGGCGAATATGAAGTCGTTGAAGTCGGAGCGATCTTCCTCGGAGCCGGGGATGATACCTCACCGACCAGTGGCCCGGTAGTCGGTGTCACGGTCGACCTTGTTGACGGTGAAGGAAGCTCCCACTCTACCATGACCGACGAACTCGGCGATTACGTTTTCTTTGACGTAGCGTGCGATTCGATATCGGTCAGCGTTATCGCGCCGCTTGGATACTATCCTCTCACTCCGACTGAGGTGGATGTAGTCTGCGGCCCGGGTGAAGAAGCGATCGTCGACTTTGTGTTCGAGCGCCTCGCTACCCAGGACAAACCGAGAAGCACGGGCTTCTGGAAGCACCAGATAGTCAGCGCTTTGAAGGGCAAGCAGAAAGGTGTTCAGGTCCCCGCGGACGAGCTCCTTTCCTGTTTCGAGTTCATTCATACACGATTCGACAAGTATTTCGAAATATTCACGCCTGTCCTGACACTGGAGGACTTCAACAGCATCATCTCGCTGAAGAAACCGACGATGTTCGAGAAGGCACGAAAAGAATTCGCGGGGTTGCTGCTGAACACCGTTTCCGGCAGACTCGCTACCTGGCAGTTCGTCAGTCCCGACCAGGCCAATGTAAGTCAGGCCATAACGTATGTGTCGCAGCTTCTCATGAGCGATAACGAGACAAACTTTGAAATGGCCAAATATATCGCCGAGACGATCAACCACGACGAACTGGTCGACGCGAATCTTATTCCTCTGGATATCGGGTATATCGCGTATCGCAGAGGGGCCGATCTTCCAGGATCGATAGCCCGCGCGAGCAATTATCCTAACCCGTTCAATCCCGCGACGACGATCAACTACGATCTGAAAACAGCCCTGCCGGTCACCCTTGCCGTGTATAACGTAGCCGGCCAGAAGATCAGGCAGCTGATCACGGGTGAGATGCAGAACGGTTACAACACTGTCCAGTGGGACGGAACGGACGACCGGGGAAACCAGATCTCTTCTGGAGTCTATTTCTACCGCCTGAAAGCAGGAGATGAAGTCGTTACACACCGTATGGTGCTGCTCAGGTAATTAAATTCCATTTCCGGGTGTCCGGTCTTCCTCGCGGGCCGGGCACCCGAGATCTTTCTGCGATGGAGCAGGAATCGGAGGCATTTATGAAGAATATGCTCATTGTTATTATCGTGGGGCTTGTCATCTCGCCGCTGGCCCTTTCTGCCCAGGAACAGATAGAAGCATTCGGAGCGGGTTACTTTACCGCGCCCGAGGCCTCGGGGACCCTTGTGACGACCGTCGCGTTTCTCGAGCCTCCGGTCGGATTCAGTTATCCGTTCCCGGTCGATTTCGTGAATTACGAGTACACTCTCTATTTCCAGACAACGATCGCCAGCGTCGTATCGAACATCCCGTTCTCGATAGATTATTACTATGATGACGGTGACTTTTTCATTTACGAGGATCCACTGAAAGACGGCGACTACGGAGTGACTCCTCCTAACGCGACAGCACCTTCGACATTCCAGAACGGAACACTGATTCTCCAGGGAACATTGACCAACCTGGAGAGATATGACGATCCGTTCGGATTCATGCCTCCCGTGATGGTGGCGGACTGCACCTTCACCGGCGGCTCCAGGCTCGGTGATCTGGCTGCTCCCAATCCCTGGATAATGCATGGAGGGATGGACATCACTCCGGGAACATACCCGTCAGGATACCAGCAGGCATGGACCATGAAGTTCTTTTTTACGGGAACTGTAGGCGCAGAAAATTCGACATGGGGCGCGATCAAGGCTCTGATCAAATAGGAACGCAGGGTCAAGGTCCTGTTCAAATAATAACGCCGCGATAGCGGCTGCCTGCGCGGACCTCCCCGGCCTGTATGAAACAGACCGGGGAGTTTTCTTGTGCCCAGATCGAAACAGCAGAAGAACGTCACCGGAGCAGGACCATTTTTCGCGTATCGGTGAACTCAGGAGTCATGATGCGGTAGAAATAGACTCCGCTCGCGACTCTGTGTCCTCCATCGGTCGTGCCATCCCAGTCTACCGTATACTTTCCCGCATCCTGATAGCCTGTGACAAGAGTCTTGACCAATGCTCCCCGCACATCGTACACGCGCAGGCTTACGTTGGTCGCGTTCATCAGGCTGTAACGGATCATGGTATTCGGATTGAAGGGGTTGGGGTAGTTGTTCTCCAGTGCGAAACTCAGCTCTGGAGTCTCATCTTCCTGACTGTCGACGTCGGTATAACGTCCGGTCGTCACGAAGATATACTCGCGGACAGTACCGACTTTGAAGGGCGGAAGGGCGCTTATATCGAACTGCAGTTCGATGGTCTCACCGGGAGACAGAAGCGCCGGCTCAGCAGTCACTTCCTGCCCAAGCCTTCCAGCAAGTGTGCCGTCCTTCGAATGATTGGCAGACACAAGGGAAACGGCGTGGGTCCTGCCCATGAACTCCTCGGCCGCGCGCAGGTCGATAACGTCGATCGTATAGAACTCGTCCCAGGCATACCGAAGGACGAACTCGCGGCCCGCTTCGATATACTCACTCGCGACACTTGTCGCCTGGAGACCGGGGTTCCGGCGGGCGTCTTCCTCGCCGATGAATTCCCATCCCCCGTCGGCGTCCTGTACGTAGATCTTGAGTTTCTTGTCACGATTCTCAAGGTCGTCTGCCGACGCGGTCATGTTATCCCGTTCTTCATTCTCTTTGGGGATTTCCCGTGCGAAGGCTACGAAATTGGATACCTGTTCCGCTGTCAGTCTGCCGAAGCTGACATCGATATATCCGCTCTCATTAGATTCATAAGGGACATCGTCACGAGTCTCGACCAGACCTGTGATGTCCTGGGCATTGTGGTCCCTTGCCCAGTTGATCGCGAAGGGCTGACCGACCGTCAGGATGGTCCCATCGTCTTTGACGTGAACAGGCTCTTTCGCGTCATGATCTACAGCGATTATTCGGAAATCACTGAAGGTACTGACCTGATTACCTTCCTCGTTGATCTTGAAGAGGAGCTTCCCGCCGTCAGCGACAACATTTTTCCTTATCTTGTAGTACTCGGTGATGTCCTCGGTAATGTTCGCTCCGTCACAGGCAGCCAGGATCGTATTATCCAGCTCATACGACTCTCCATTCCAGACATGGAGGGCAGGGCAGGTGATGATCGTCCTGTCCTTGATCCTGATAAACCCGTCCTCGAGAGTCAGATCGGCAGTATGGTATCCGAAAGGGGAATCCATGGCATACCTGACTTCGTTTCCAGGCGTGTCGTAGAATGAGATGAACATCGTATCCCCTACCGCCATCGCGTGTCTCTTCTGGAATCGGAGCTTGAAGACGGTCGCGGGCAGATCCGAGGGGTCGTAGTCGGTGAAAAGGCTGCTGTTCAGCTGGACCACCGTAGTGTCGAAGATGTCTACGATTCCGTTGGGCGCTGAGAATCCCGCTACGGCGACTACTCCCACAAAAGAGATGTCGTCCGCAGGGAACTCGGCCCAGAACTCGAAATCATTGACCGGTACGTTCGAATCCATGACTACCGGCACATCGTATGTAGTAGCCGATGTGTAGTAGGCGACCGCTCCGATATCGGCCTCGGCGACATGGTCCTCGATGTTGATCGAGTTACCAGCGTGGTACGGGGTGGTGTGCTGGCCGCACTCGTTCAACCTTTCGATGTACGGAAGATCGATATCCGTAGAGATCAAGTCGTCTCCCGTCTCCATCCCGAAATACAGGGTGAAGGCCGTAACGGTCGCTCCAACGTCCATGAGAGGATTAGTGTCCGGTAATTCCACGATGATAGTATCACCGGATGTGGACACGTTTATAACGCCACCATTGAGTCCCGGTCCCGGAGAGATCGAGTCGAAATGGATGACTGCATCGTCATAAACAAATCTGGCCGCAAGAAGCTGCCCCGGTGAACTCTGGTGAAAAAAGAAGTCCATCGGGATCCGCTGCTCGCCCGGATACGCGCGAGTGTAGTCGAGGTAAGCGAACTGAGTCATATAGCTATCATAGGAGGTCTTTACAGAGCCATCCACCCGAAGCGGCGCGTACGAAATGTTGTGTGAGTTGTAATAGTTGATGTCGTTTCCATCGAGGAAGTCGATATCAGCTTCGGAGCCATACCCGTAGCACTGCACCGCGAATCTCAGGTACGTGATGGGCTCACCGGCAGGCACTTCGAATTCGGTAGTGTTATAGATCGTGTAGTGGACCGAATCGGCACCTATAGTAAAGTCCAGCGTCGCGGTACCAGGGATACCGGGACCCTCGATCACATCGAGAAGCGTCAGTTCCGTGGCATCCCATGTGATCCGGTTCTGTATGTAACCAGCAGTCGAATCGCTGTGGAAGTAGACCGCTACGTCTACCGTGTCGAGGGGAAATACCCCCGTGATCTTCTGGATCTCGAAGGTCGAACCGGAGTCGGCCCAGGCCTTCAACATGTCTCTGTCACCGCCGTCTATGTCGATCTCGGCCTGCGCTACGATGAACGAGCCGAAGACGATAACGGCGATGATCAGGGGAAGACGAAAACGTGCCATGAAATTCTCCTTTCTTTCTGCCTTACGGCAGATGCTGACACTAGTGGCGGATTTATACAGAGAATTTGTGACAGGTGTGGACGCACCTCTCCACCGAGCCTGAGGAGGCACACGACACCCATTGCCGACAGCCATCGGACACATCGAAATACATACGGCCTTGCTCATGCCATCGGGTTTCTGTTCTCTGTGAATCTGTAGGGCTATATTAGGATGGCAGTAATGGTCGTGTCAACATCTATATAGTTAATTCTTCATTATATTTATTCGGAATGCTGTCTCTGCCTGTCATTACAGTCATATCGCACGCTCTAGAGATTTTTTTAATAATGTAATATTTCATTTACACGCCCGTGACCTATTCCAGCAATTACTCACATCCAGGCTATGGAATGACTGGAGTTTTTCATAAAACGTTGAAAAATATGGGGCCAAAGCGTGGAATCATAATGTGATACGAAGTAAGGGAATGACTACATTGTAAACGATAGATTGCTTTCGTGTTTATGCCCTGGCAGGAAAGCGAGTCTGGCTTATCAGTAAAACACACATCGTCATCCAGGCTCGTCACTTTTTCTCACTGCATGAATAAAAACGATCACGCCCGATAAAAGACCGATCGAAAATATCTCCCATCGAAAAGAATCTGGCACATCCTGAGCGATTACCACGTCGATATTGGTCAGGAATGATCCAATGATGACCAGTCCAGCAACCACTTCCAGTATCCAGTGTCTCCTGGAAATACGGACAGGCCTGTTCTGGCTTTCTCGAAGCCATACAAGAACACCGGAACCGATCAAACATATTGAAACGAGTACCGGGGCGATTACCGGGCCGATCCATGGCAGCGGGATCAGAAATAGCAGATCCCAGTCCAATAGGCCGGCAGGCCAATCCAGCGAAAGTTTTAAGAATACGTAGTAAAATATATCCCATACCCCAAAGGCGATCATAAATCCCGCAAATCGTCCTAAAGAACTCTTTGCAGACAGCCAGCCGATCGCAGCCAATATTATGATCGTTGAGGTTTCCCGCACCAATTCTATGACTAGAATATTAGAAGGAAGCATTTTCAGCGGAAAACAGAATCCTTCAGGATAGTAAAGCTCCCGCAAATAAATCACGACAGCCGCTTCCAGAAAAGCCATGGCAATGGAAAAAGCGATGACCGCAGTCAGCGGTTTTTTTGGAAAACTATCGTTCATGTATTTCGCAGGCTACAATCAGCCGACTGAAAAAGTAACTCATTCGATCGTGTCGCGATTTCCCATACATTCCAACTATGCGGCCTGAGGACTAGACACTATAGATCCGGCTGGACCCCTTGATTTTCGTGGGTTAGTCTGGGACTA
>JAHOYU010000269.1 GCA_019038625.1 Candidatus Latescibacterota bacterium
CTGTTACCTTCACTGCCAACCCTCTCTGCTTTTTTTTGTCGGCTATCGGAGTGACTTCCTCCTACTTCTTATACACATCAACCGACAATAGTGTTAATTTTTCTTACCAGGTGGGGTTTAACAGAAGGTACAGTTGGCGAACAGCATCCTTCTAACGTCCAAAACACTCCTGACACCTACTCACTGCGCAAAGTTTACACCAAAAAATAAACTATGTCAAGGGGGTATTATCTATGATTTACCCCTTTAAACGACCTAAATCCTGATATAATCGCTCATTTCGACGAATTAAATCTTATTTCGGCTATTTTCGCCGTATTCCTCAATTGTTCAGGCGGCCCTGATTATTTCTCCAGGCCAGCGGGGAAAATTATTCCGGCATTGTGGAAACTATTCCCCGACACGCAGCAACGAGAGCGATCAGGAAAATTATTCCTCTTTCCCGGCTGGCTCATCGCCGGAACCGTCTTCAGGCTCCTTCTCCCCTTTTATCGACGTTATCTCATCCTCCTTGACCTTTAATTGCTCTTCGAGATCACGAATCTCATCGACGAGCTTCAGGACTTCACTGTCGTCGGTCGTCCTGTTGTCGCAATGTCCCTGAACTGTTATCAGGTCATAAAGTCTCCCACCGAGTTCCGAGAGATGTTTCTCGATCGCCCGATTCACTCCCGCCATCTCGATCTTTTTCTTTCCTATCCTGGCGAGTTCATCCGTCTTGTCATATGCAGTCCCATACCAATCGATCAGGTTACCCTTTACTTTGTCCCACAAGGATTCCATTTCTGCCCCTTCCTGTCCGAGGTTGATTTCCCTTGAATTTTCATCCGCTCTCTGACATATATCGTTCATTCTCACGGTATACTCTGGAGGTGTACTTGAACGATACAATAATCTTTATATCGGATACTCATTTTAAATTCAATAGTAATGACCTGCGCGAAAAGGTCAAAAGAAGTCTTTTTCTCGATTTTCTGAAAGCGAACCACGGCATCTCCCGTCTTTACCTTGTGGGCGATACTTTCGACTTCTGGTTCGAGTATGAAAGTGTCATCCCGACATATTTTTTTGATATTCTGAACGGCCTTGCCAGATTACGTGAAAGCGGCACGAAGATAATGATAACCGGTGGAAATCATGATTACTGGCTGGGAAGTTTCATTTCAGACAAACTGGGGCTGACCATCCTTCCCGACGAAGTCACTCATGATATCCAGGGCAGGAAGGTAACGATAAACCATGGTGATACCCTGATGCCGGGAGATTACAGCTACAAATTGCTCAGGACGATTATCAGAAGCCGCCCGGCTATCTGGCTGGCGAGACTACTTCACCCCGCTATCCTCTTCAGGTTCGCCAGCTGGTTCTCCCGAACAAGCAAGGAGTTCACTTCTGCCGGCACAAAGCGCAATGCCGAACACCTTTTTTCGATAGCGGAATCGACTTTCTTTGACAGGGGAAATGACACTTTCGTTATGGGACACGTCCATCTCCCCGGAATAAGGCAATACGGGGAAAAGACGTTCGCCATCCTCGGAGACTGGGAGCGTCACTATTCCTATCTCCGGCTTACAGGAGGACAATTCTCTCTGGAAAACCTTCAGAGTGAGGGAAAAAGATTGATCGAGACCCTGTGAATGTCACCCAGACCGTCCTGGATCGCTCCATACGCATAGTCAAACCTGAGATTTTTGTAATATACACCGCATCCCATAGTAGCACCCTGCACATAATATCCGCTCTTATAACCAAATCGGACCGCAAGTCGTTTCAGGTATGTATACTCTACTCCCAGATGCATCCTCGATTCCCCATCGTTCGGGAATACAGCGTCGGCGGCCAGAAGCAGACGGCCTTTTAAACTTTCATTCTCTTTCTGCCATGCGCCCCCAAACTTCATCATGAAGGGAGGATAGAACTTCTCTTCCACGAATTTCGTCTGGGGTCCCAGATTCAGCATCACGGCAGCCAGGGTCAGCCCTTCGATCCTGCTTTTGTGGGACAGCCCGATATCAAGTGCGTATCCGGTGGCAGATTCAAAATCGATCTTCTCGTATATCAGCTTAGCCGATGCTCCCACAGAAAGATTTGGCAGGATGTCTCTGGCATACCCGGCAGACAGGGCAAGATCGTACGGCGCAAACGTGCCGTCAGGGGTAAGAGACGGAAATTCGCCATACCGGTCCATCTCACCGTAATAGACACCCGTGAAACTAAGACCGACCGCTCCACCGAGCATCTCGTTGACCATCGACACCTGTTCGAAACGGATATCCATCAACCATTCCGAATGTGTGACGTTGAGCTGGACTCCCTCCACTGCCGCCATACCTGCGGGGTTCCAGTATATACTGGTCGCCTCATCGCTGACGGCTGTAAAAGCCTCGCCCATTCCGCTTGCTCTTGCGCCATTTCCAAGTCTGAGAAAAAGAAATCCGCTCGTCCCGGGGTCACCCGCGGAAGCGTTCGGCGCAATAGTTGCAGATATTAATAAAGTTATGAGAATGATTCGGCGAAACATCTTTCCTCCATTCTGATTCACCTGTTTCCTAATTGTAATCAATCAGGTGCAGCCAGTCAACCGCACAGTCAGGCAAATTGAACTATCTGACAATTCCCACCTTCATAGCACCACGCCAATCCCAGCCTTCTCCGGTGACGAAGACCTGGATTATATATATTCCAGAAGCGAGATCCATCCCGGAAAACTTCATTTCGAAGGGCATCATCTCCGCCCCCCATGGGTGGACCCCGGTCATAACTGCCACTTCCTCGCCTTCCAGACCGAGAAGCCTGGCTTTCACTTCCGCGACACCCGAAATATTAAGTCTTAAAGTGAATCCCGATCTGACTGCGGGGTTCGGGTAGCAATACAGACTTTCGCTATCGACTCTCCCGGGAGACGAAACGGACACTTCAGGGGTGGACTGCCTCCCACTGCCACCATTGCGAAAATCCAGCCATTCCCCTGCATCCACCCCGGACTCTCCCAATTCCGTCCGGCTTATTCTGGATGAAGGTCTTTCGATGACGAGACCTGTCTGAAGGGTTCCAATAATCTCGTAAGACGAACCGTTACTGAAGAGATACAAGCTGCCCTGCCCGTCACGGACCATGGCATGGGCCTGTCCATCTCCCCTCTCTCCCCTTACGGGAGAATCTCCCGACACCTGGCCATTACTGCTGACTATGTGAATGTCTCCCGCAATCCCAAAGACAGCTTCCGGAAGACCATCTCCGTCTATATCAGCGGCCAGGGGTTGAGGAAGAGGGCCTCCCTCTTCCAGCCCGGAAAGTGCCGGATCTATTGTCTGGGGCCATGAGACCGCCGTGACTCCGAATCCTTTCAGCATCCATAGCCTTTCGCGGTCCCGGACTATCGTATCGAGTATCCCATCGTCATCGAGGTCAGAGAGAGCCGGTGGCGATGGCCTGATACCGATCTGTGCCGCGTGAATGATACCTCTTCCCGTTATCACGGGTGCGGCGAAAGGCTGCTCGTCCACAGGATCGAAATAGATCAGTCCCGTTCCCGGGATCCCTATCACCATCTCGTCGTTATCATCCCCGTCAATATCACCCGAGGCAGGGACAAGCATCATTATCGAATCAGCCATTACGCCTCCGGAAAGATCGTCATCATACAGAAGAGACTCGACGCGGCCTGCCTCTTCCGACAAAAGAATGGCCTCTGAGCCCGAAATATCAACAAAGACAAGCCTGACAAAGCCATCTACAGCAGCTGCGAAAAACAACCCGGGCGCATCGGGCTTCATCACCCCCACAGCAGGGTGCGACACAGGTCTGCCTTCGACAATACAACGAAAATATACTCCAGGACCTGCATATCGGGGATCACCTTGATCGACTTCCAGGCCTACTATGTAGAGGTAGATCGAATCACCATCGGAAACGAGAAAAGCTACTTCAGAACCCGGAGTCCCATCGATCTCGACCGACGCTCCCGCGGTAACAATATTTCCCATGACTTCGAGCGCACCGGGCGTCGAGTCCGTATCAATCGGATAGGGGGCCCCATCGCCCCTGAATACATGGATACATCCTTCTGATGTGATGAGTATCTCCTGAGAAAGGTCGCCCGTGCCAAGGTCACCATCTACATCGGTACTGACCGGGACGGTGGTCCAGCGGACTCCTTCGATCTCCACGATCTGCTCTACCGACAACTCCCAGTCCAAGCTGGTCGGGTCCGTAATTATATGTATCCTGCCTGTATCGGATTCGTTCGTTGCAATGAGAAGCCGGGGTTCGGAATCTCCTCCCGGATACACGGCAACCGGCGCCATCCCGTTCATATCTCCCGGAATGACTGCTGTGACTCTTTCTTCCACATCATCCACCGATATCGAAAGTCTCATTACAGGGCCTGTCTCTGAAATATTGAAGATATCGATACCTGACGGGATCCCGCTGTTCAGATCACTGGAGGGGAGCGTGTTCTCCCCAAACCTGTCGTTCACTCCCGCCCTGTAGGAATCGAGGTAGCTCCCGAACGCGTATGATCCGCCTCTCCTGTCCATGTCCTGGACACCATCCGCTTCCTCGAGATCCACCCCCTTCTGAAGGGCCCGGCTGTTTATGCCTTCTCCCACCGCAAGCCTGTCAGCTATTATCTTCTCATCTATATGCCAGATCTTTATACCACTACCCGTATCGGTATACTTTACTTCATCTATCATCTCATTCGGGTCTGTAGTCCCGGTCACATAAAAATCGAACTCGGCACCAGCCAGAGTATCCTCGTTTTCCGGAATACCGTTCATGTTGATATCGATGAAATCGAACCTTCCATCGAGATCATGATCGTGAAGCCTGTTGGCTATCAGAAAGTACTCTGAAGGACCTGCATCGATCCTTAGAAGCACAGTATCTCCCTGTGCCGCACCGTTGATGTTTTTCAGATTGACAGTCTTTGATTCAGGGATCCTCACCGGTTCGACCCAACCCATCAGATACCTCTGGAAAGCACAGGGAAACGAAGGCACGAATCCCAACGCGTTGTAAAGTCCATACCCCATCAGGCCGAAAGACCCTATTCCCTGAGAATCGGGGCCGCCGGACGGAGACGGGTCAAAAAGCCTCACCATACCCAGTCTCTTACCTATCTGATAAGCATAGATCCCAATGGCTCCAAATATATACCCGTCCTGCGAAGCTTCCTCAGGAAGCACCATTATGTTATCGATGTAGAATGTGTCGGTCGGAGTACCATCGTCTGTGGGTATACCTGGAGTGCCGAGTGTATCGGCAAGCAATTCAGCCATGTCACCGGGATCGATAAATCCCGACCACAACTGGCTCCCTGAATCTCCAAGAAAATCGGTCTCCCTCCCTGCGCCTGCGTGTATGACCGCGTAGCTGTCCCAGCCGGTAAAATCATAAGCATAGTCAAGAGAATCTACGATAGAGATCATCATCTCCGGAATAAGTGCATCCCAGGCTTCATTATCACCATAATATGCCGATTCAAACGGTAGTACTATTGTCTCGGAAGCAAGGTCACATATAAGCGTGAAGTTGCCAAGGGAAGCCCCGTCATAATACTCGACCAGATGCCTAAGCTCATTATCAAAATAGCTGTCGTCATGAAATGGAGAGAATTGGAGATCGGGAAAGGAGACTCTGATGAACAAGACCTTCAGGGTATCGACTATTGCAGGTACTCCGGCCACGAGAGAGGCAAGAGCTCTTTCCTGGTATAGACGGCTTTCTGTCCCGGGAAAAGAAATCGCAGTTCCTGAGGGCGAGGGCACCCTTCCGGCATGGACTTCAGAGCCAGACAGGATCAGAAGAAGCGCAAGTAAAGATACGAAAATATTCAAACAGTTTTTTCTCATACGTACTGGATGATAATTCAGAGGACGGCTGGGGAGCAAGCCTAATATAAGTCGGGGGAGAATGAAGCTCTCTTGCCGCCCCTGTTCGACAATTGCTTTCTTCACTCTCCCCTTTGGTCGACCTTCCGGGTAACGGAATCCTTTTATAAGTGCCAGCTTAAAGAAAGGTATTCTGTTGCTACAGGTTTTCCTCCACGTTCAGGTTACCCTCAGACGTTTGGGGGATTTGTCGACCTCTTCGAACTCTTTTAGTCTTTATAATTCCGTCCATCGGGACTCTCGTCCCGACTTTCGGCTTATCATCAATTGATCCATCTTCACCAGTCACTGTCCCGGGCATCAGGTCTCTGTTGTCGGCATCCGTCTGGTAGGCCCACAGAAACTGGGTCGACGCACTGGTGACATAGTTGATCCACAGCTTCACATAATGTGCTCCGTCGACCTCACCAATCCTCAGGAAATACATGTGACCTTCTATCACTTCGACTGTCCCGGAAGGCGACCAGCCCTCTGCCGGAGAATAATTGATCGCGTCGAATCCGTATGCCTCATAGTCCACGAAACCGTAGTCCTGGATCTGTACTCGGGGTAAATCAACAATGAACATATCGTACGAGTCTACCGAAAAGTAGATGTCTGTATCATCATCACTGTGGGGCTGCGCCAGGTTGCTCAGGGTCGAGAAATCATACCCGCTTGTTGCCGGCACCGTCCCATGATCATCTAATGTAAGCAATCCCTCGTATCTCGGAGTCGCAGACACAATATCGATCAGGTATCCATCAGTCAGGTCGGTGCTTTCATTTCCCCCGGCATCTACAGCTACCACACTGTAGAAAAACTGCTCACCATAATTAGGGACCTCATCGTCATAGCAGTATTCCCACGGATCATCCGAAGGATAGTCATCCTCTATATAACCTATGAACTCAAACGTCCCATCGACTTCATCGCATCTATATAGATCGTAATACCGGACATCCTCTTCGGGATTGGGTGTCCAGCATATCGAGACAAATCCAGCCAGGTTGATGGCATACACATCGCGAGGTGGCGATGGAGGGCAATCCGCTGGGACCTCCACCGGCACCTCGACGATCGTTTCCTTGTCACCGCAGGAGAGTATCACTAGTACGGCGAGTGATACTGCAACCAGAAGTCTTGAGAACTTATGTCTTTTTCTTGGCTCCATGCCCTCTCATAACGCAACTGCTGTGCCATAATTCAGAAGAAGCCCTCATACCACATCAGAAAGAACCCTCTGATACCGTATCGTATTTAATACCATACTGATATATTTCCATAGAGAACCTGTGGGAATTGCATGCAGACAGACTGACAGCACCTTTATTTATGATGACCTGTCACATTCAATCGACAAGCTGTCCTCGATACGGGACAACAATAAGAAGCTTGTGGATGAATTGGGCTGATGTCAGGAGCAGTCAGATATCCATGTCGTATTCACTGTGGAACCTGTGGAATGGATCTCTGATTTTATCATTGAAAATGGACTATATGGATATAAATACGCCAAGGGCACAAGACGCGAGCACCGGAGGGGATGTCCATACCCGCAATCCTAAGGATCTCGCCATTCCGAAGGTCTCTTATACCCCTGACTGTTGTAGTTTACTTTTCAGAAATCACATAGTCAAGGCTATAATGAAGTTAGTGAGAATAAAAAATTCCGGAAAGATGCCCTTGATTCCCTTCCCTAGAGACCCCACCTGTACCCTAGTTAAGCTTCCTAAGAGAGCTTACGGGACTGAAATCGAACATCTTTCCGGTTTGCCACTTCCCATTCGCCAACCGATACCGGTCATATGTCAGAGCAATCGACATTCCATTATCCAAAAATGGCGTAAATCCGACCTGCCTCTTATTTCATTATATTACAATATGTTACGGCTGCGTAGAATTCCACCATACCTTACAGCCCGTGACACATGATCCAGTTGTAGAAAGAATTTTTACACACCCCGTGGGCAAGCTGTAACTGTTTATTTATCTGGGTGTTAAATTGACAACTTCTTTAACCGGGATCACGGGGGCACCCGTAGTAGTGTGGCAATGACCAAAATTCCTGCATCAGAGGTGACAGGAAATCAGGAATAAATAAACTCTTTTTCTGAATCCCCTGCCCGTACCGGACTCCTGGCTGCCAGAAACAGCATCTGATATCCTCAACATTTAATGATAGGAAGATTATTCTACGGATAGATCAAACTCGCGGATCTTCTTGAGAAGAGTGGGGTAGCTGATCCCCAGTTCGGCAGCAGCGGCCTTGCGATTCCATTCATTCCTCTTGAGCACTTCAGAAACCACCTTGATCTCCACACTTCTGACGATATCACCAAGCTTCGCTGAATCATCTGACTTTTCATCCTCAGTAGCAGTAAGATCGAAGACCAGGTTAGAACGACTGATCACTCCCCCGTCATCCGTAAGGATTACTGCGCGCTTAACTATCTTCTCGAGTTCACGAACATTTCCAGGCCAGTCACAACTCTCCAGGAAAGTCACAGCTTCATCACTGAATCCCATGATCTTGTTATCCGTTTCGGAGCAGAACATCTTCAGGTAGTGCTCAGCAAGTAGACTGATATCCTCCACCCGGTCTCTGAGAGGAGGCACCGTCAGGGGAAAATCGTTTATCCTGTAGAAGAAATCCTCAAGCATCCTTCCCTCTTTACACCTCGAGAGAAGATCTGCCTTGGACGCGAAAATAAGCCTTATATCGACTTTTTTCATCTCGTTGCCACCGACAGGTCTTACCATCTTCGAATCGAGGAACTGGAGAAGTTTTCCCTGGATCGGAAGAGAGCTCTTGTCTATTTCATCCAGGAAGATCGTCCCACCGTCCGCTTCGGCCAGGAGGCCTTTCTTGTCGGAAACAGCGCCTGTGAAGGAGCCCTTGACATGCCCGAACAACTCGCTCTCGAGAAGATTTTCAGGCAGCGCAGCGCAATTCACATGGATAAATTTCTGTTTATTTCTGGGGCTGAGCCGGTGAATAGCCTTGGCAATAAGCCCCTTGCCTGTCCCAGTCTCTCCCATCAACAACACGGTCGTATCGGAAGTTGCCACTCTTTCGGCAAGACTCAGGACCTTTAGCATCCTGTCGCTTCTGGTGATAATCATTTCGAACTTGTCTGGCCCCTTGATTTCTTTCTTCATCTTCCTGTCCCCATCGAGGATACCCCTGACCAGGAATCCGATAAAACCCGAATAGGCCGATACGACATCAAATATCGACCCGATGTGCGGCACCTCTCCACCCTGGTCCTCCGACTGGAAGAAAATGAGCCCGAAAGGTTCCCCTCCCCTGCAAAGAGGATGAAAATAGACTGGAGAATCGCCTCCTGGAAGAATATCGCTGATCTCTCCGACTCTCCTGTCGCCGGAAACATCCGTGCACAGGAACTTCTCGGTAAGATCGACACCATCTCTCATCATGAACCAGGAAGAAAGACTACTTGTCATCTCTTCCGATATACCGCTTCTGGCAAGGACCAGTGGCTTGTTCCCCTGCTCAGCAAGAGCTACGAATCCATGCCCGGCCCCGAGTTTCCTCATCATATCACTCAGAATATAATCGAGATAAGACCTGAGGTGCGGATCGTTGACGAAATAGTTAGAAAGTTCCTTCGGAACGGTGAAGGATCCACCCTGATGGATACCATCGCCAGCCGTGTCCTCCTCTAACTTCTTGCGCATCCTCTTGAGGCGACGCAGCAGATTCCTGTCCTTGAGCTCTTCGGCGATCCTGCCAGCCTCGAATATATGGAGAAGACACTCGTCCCTGTTACCCAGGGATTCCTCAACTCTCGCGAGAAGGAAATGGCTTCTTGCAAGATCCTTGAACTCCTCCATCCTTTCAAAAAAGGAGAGAGTCTCGCTCACAAGCTTCTTTGCCATTACTATCGATTTTCTTCCGGAGCACTTCATCAGCTGTTCACCAAGGATGATTCCCGACTTATGTGCTTCATATGGATTATTCACGGAGAGGAATGTGCGGATACTCTGATTCACATATTTATCCGCTTCCTCATACTGTTTAAGAAGCGCGTAGCCCTGTCCCATTGTACGGACCACAAATCCGAGCTCGTGCAGTTCTCCAGCCTTTTCGCAGGCTCTCAGCGCATTCTTTCCTATCGATATGACTTCCTGGGGCTTCCTCTGGAGAAGATACACATACATCATCCTGCGCAGGACTTCTGCTACGATATCGTTCACCGGAGATATCTTCTTCGCTTCCGAAAGAGCCTCGGTATAATTCTCGAGCGCACCGCTGAGGTCACCTCTCTTTGCCATGAGGTCACCGATGAACTCGTCTACCAGAGCTATCTCTCTCTTGTAATTCCGTCGTTCGGCAAGGACCCTTGCCTCAAGGAGATGTTTTTCCGCGCCTAGGAGGTTTCCTGTATGGATCTCCTTGACACTGAGCATGATCGTCGCCTTTGCGTATTTCAGGTCGTCTCCGAGACGAGCTGCTATCTTGCGCGCGTTGCTGAAATAACTTTCAGCACTCGCGAAATCACGCTTCTTGAGGTGGACAATCCCAAGGTTGAGAGTCACCCTTGCTCTGTGTTGCGTCAACCCGACTTCCTCGCATATCTCGAGAGCCTTGTTGAGAAATTGCAGCGAGCGGCCCCAACGACAAGCGTTCTTGTGGAACAGTCCGAGGTTATTAAGAACGTACGATTCGCCGACCGGATCGTTTATCCTCCTGTAGGAGGAAAGAGCATCGAGAAAATACTGCTCGGCCTCATCGTTCCGACTGAGCCTCGCGTAACAGTTTGCGATGAGAAGCTGCGTATGAGCCACTTCCCTGTGTTCGTTACTTGTCCTGAGGATCCTGTACGCGGTGCTACCCTCCTTGAGGGCCTCTTTGATCCTGCTGCTGTCATAGTTGATTATTCCACGGCGGCATAGAATAATGCCTCTGCCGATAAGGTCTTCCTCTACGCAGTTAGACGAAGCGCTATCAAGGAAAGTCATAGCTTCGCGCAGAAGGCCTTTTTTGCGATAGCAGTCACTTATCTTCGTGTAGATACGGACCAGGTCCACCGGAATGGCTGCTGCGGCATGTATCTTCTGAAGAGCCTTGTCATAATACTCAAGCGCCACGGAGTAGTTCTCCGTGGACAAGTGCATATCCCCAAGCTCTTCCTCGGAACATGTCGGTTTATATTTGTGACCAGGACGGTTCTTTTCGTATTCGAAATTACCTTTTCCTTGCGGGTCGTCTGGCATCGGTTACTCCCAAGTGTGGCAGACTAGGTTTCGTGTAACGCCCGAAAGTACTTCTTTTAAAATATGATATTCTTGCCCACATATACCGGTGGAAGAATATCGAGTTCACCGTCACCATCTGGCTTTATCCTGCCATTGGCGTAATCGTCGGCATCTCCACGGACCATTTCGTCATCATTGTTCTCTTCTATCAGCAAAACTTCAGAAACACGCCCATCGATCGTTCTCATGAAATTGGCGAAGTAGCGCGAGAAGATCGCGGAAAGAGTATGGTTCTGCTGGTAGACTACGGGCGATGACGCCCTGACAGGTGAAGAAACCGCGATGGTCACGGTAACAAGTACGATAGCAAGAAGAGTCACTCTCTTCATCTCTACCATCTCCTCCTAATATGAAGCCAAAGCTCCAAAACCCATCAAACCCTGAACACCCACGCTATAAATGTAACATCCTGAGAAGGTCCTGTCAAACGATTAGATAAAAAACCATATGAAAAATCAGCGGTTAGCCGGTTTATCGGATTTTTTACAAAATACAATAGATTATTGATAGAAAATAAGGAAAATAACAGGGTCAATCTGCATTTTCATCATTTTCACTCTTCAGGCCTATTCCGTATTTCTCCAGCTTCTTGTACAGGTTGCTACGCTGCATGCCCAGTTCCCTTGCAGTCCTCGAGACGTTTCCCCCGTTTTCCCGAAGCTTTCTCTGCAGGAATTCCTTTTCAGTGAAATCTTTGAAATCCTGGTAACTGGATGCACTGAAAGGATCCTTCAGCATGTCCTCCCCGCGAGAAAGTTCGTTGACGGGCAGGTCGACTTCCTTTATCTCTGCACCGGGAACAAGGATGCAGAGCCTCTCTATCAAGTTCCGCAGCTCACGAACGTTACCGGGCCAGGCATAACTGGTCATGCGGGCAAGAGCCGGTTCTGTTATTTGTTTTACCGGGATTCCAAGGTCCGCACATATCCCTTCAAGAAAGAAAGAGGCCATACGTGTTATATCGCTTCTCCTTTCCCTGAGGGGCGGTATCTCTATCGGAACAACATTGAGCCTGTAAAAGAGATCCTCCCGGAAGCTGCCATTACCCGCCTCTTCGAGAAGGTTCTTGTTGGAAGCAGCTATCACTCTCACATCTACCTTTTTCGTCTCTGTACCCCCCACCCGCTCGAAGACCGACTCCTGCAGAACGCGCAGTACCTTCGCCTGCGCCGACAGGCTCATGTCCCCGACCTCGTCAAGAAAGAGGGTGCCACCGTCTGCCAGCTCGAATTTTCCGACACGCTGTGAGACCGCTCCGGTAAAAGATCCCTTTTCATGACCGAAGAGTTCACTTTCGATCAGTTCATCCGGGATAGCGGCGCAGTTGACCTCTATGAACGCTGAGTCTCTCCTCTCGCTCAGTTCGTAGAGCTTCCTTGCGGCGAGCTCCTTTCCCGTCCCGTTCTCACCTGTGATCAGGACCCTGGCGTTTGTCGGAGCAACCTTTTCGATGGTCTCCATAATATCCATCATCGCGCGGTGTTCACCGACGATCTCGGTATTGCCACTGATCTGCTTCCTGAGTCTGAGATTCTGGGTGGAAAGCTCTCCCTGCTTGATGCCGTTTCTCAAAGTGAGAAGCATCCGATCAAGATCTATCGGCTTTTCCAGAAAATCAAACGCTCCCAGTTTTGTCGCTTCTACCGCCGTCGAGATCGTCCCGTGCCCCGATATGATTATCACAGGAAGTTCGGGCCGGATCTCTTTCATCTTTCCCAATACTTCAAGCCCGTCCATACCCGGCATCTTGATATCCAGCAGAACTATATCTATCCGTTCATCAGAGACGACCCGAAGTGCCGATTCGCCGTCAGGAGCAGTAAATACTCCATACTTCTCGTAAGAAAGAAGCTTTTCCAGCGAAGTCCGGATACTTTCCTCGTCATCTACGATCAAAACCTGTTTACTCATCTGGTATCTATCCTTCCGTTTTCACGCGTGACGACCGCCCACCTGAGATCTCTGGCGACTACATGAAAGGTATCAGCCAGAATGAGATCCAGCACCCCCTTCATCAGGGCCAGGCCGGGCAACAGGAGATCTCTTCGCTCAGCTTCCAGGGGAAAGAAACGTTCCCTCCCCGATTCGAAGGCATAGCGGACCCTTCTCCGTACGAGGTCGAAACCTCGAGTGGTCATCACTGTCGATTCACACATGACTGACCTTGACCCAGCCATGAAGCGGGCAAGTATGCCAGTACTGACGGCGGTGCCCCCCGTAAAGATGATTTTAGGCCTTTCTCCTCCCGGGGGCAAGAAAGAAAGCTTCCCTCCGGCGAAGTCCTGAGATCCTTTGAAATGGTCAAGCTGTTCCCTGATGAAATCGGCAGTATTCCTGACCGGATCGCGGCAAGACCGGAATGAAAAACGCCGCAAGTTGCCTCGGGGCATCCTGGATCTGACCCCGTGCGTCCCCAATTGAATACCTGCGGATCCCTTTATCGTCCCATCGACTCCCCAGACGATCTCTGTACTGGTACCTCCCGCATCGATGACGATCGAGGAATGCCCTCCACCCGTGCCGGAGGAGACTCCAGCAAAAGAAAGAGCGGCTTCTTCATCCTGGGAAAGGATTTCGACGGGAAGTGATATTCCATGTTCAAGCATCGCTGTCGTCTGCTTGGCGTTTACAGCATTTCTCAAGGTGTTTGTAGCAACGATCACAGGACTGTCACACCCTGCTCCAGCCGAATCTTCAACGAGACGCCGCAGGGCCCGGAGAGCGTTTTCAGCTTCACCCGGAGTGATGATCCCATCTTCCTGAAGACACCGCCCCCATCCGATATAGATCCGTTCTTCCAACAGAGGAGTCAGTTCGGACGGCCCCCCCATACGGGACCGGTCCACTACAAGAAGCCTGAAATAACTGCTCCCCAGATCGATGCATGCGGCAATCGGATTTTTTATGTTGGAAACACCGGACTCTTTATTTATCATCTCTCTAAAGGAGAAGCCATTGGGAAAAAGAAACATCAGGGATCTGTCGATCGACAATATCACGGAAGCGGTCTCCGCCATGGGAGAAAAGCGCCACAAGACGACCCAGATCATAAAATGGCTCTATCAGAAGGGCGTGAACAGCTTCTCCGACATGACCAACCTCTCGTTGCCTCTGAGAAAGAGACTCGACGAGGCCTTCACGATCACACCCCTCAAGGTCGAGAAGAGTGTATCCTCAAAAAGAGACAAGAGCCAGAAGTATCTATTTTCCACGACTGACAGGTCTCGAATAGAGTCCGTTATCATGGAAGCCAGGGGCCACTACACCGTCTGCCTGTCCAGTCAGGTGGGATGTCCCCTCGCCTGTGCCTTCTGCAATACAGGTGCCGGGGGATTCGACAGGAATCTCACCAGTGGGGAGATTCTTGCCCAGGTCCTCTTCTTCAAGCAGAATCATATTCCCCCGCGAACCAGGTATAACCTGGTATTCATGGGCATGGGCGATCCAATGCTGAATCTTGAGAATGTATCCAGGGCACTCGAGATAATGAATTCTCTCGATGCTTTCGCCCTCGGCGAGAAAAGGATCACTGTGAGCACAGCGGGATTCCCGGACAGGATAAAGGCGATTGCCGCCACTCCCCTGAAATTCGGCCTCGCTATATCACTCAACGCCACGACAGAGGAAGTCCGGAGGGCATTGATGCCGGCAGCGGGACCACTTGAAGAGACAATGGCAGCCGGCGAGGCCTTCGCCACCAGGCGTCAGACAAGGACCACTCTCGAATACGTCCTTATAGCCGGAGTAAATGACAGCAGGGACGACGCCAGAAGGTTGTCGAAGATGACTTCAGGAAAACCGTTCAAGATCAACCTCATCCCCTTCAATGAGTGGCCTGGATGCGACCTGCGCAGACCCTCGGAGGAAAGGATAGAGCAATTCATCCGGATTCTTATGCCGAAAGCTCCAGCGGTGACTGTAAGAAGAAGTCAGGGCAGTGACATCTCAGCTGCATGCGGTCAGCTGAGAGCCGACAGGGGACGCGGCAGACACTCTAGACACTATAGATCCGGCTGGACCCCTTGATTTTCGTGGGTTAGTCTGGGACTA